>CAVIRY010000066.1:0-2159 GCA_963645255.1 bacterium | reverse complement strand
GCAATGTTATATCATTTTTTTTCTTCTAGTTGCCAAATTGTATTATCACCTATTATTAATGTCGTTTTTAGTTTTGAGTATTTTAATTCATCTCTTCCATATAACAAAAAGAAGACTGTAAAATAAACTGCTATTATGATTAAAATTACAATATATCTTTTTTTCATTAATAATCTCCTATCCAATTGTATAGTAATTAAATTGACTTGTATTTCTCCAATCGTATTGTGCCCATAGGTCAGCTGATGGACTACCTGGATCCATCATTACGATACTACCATTTGATATACCATCTATTGCTACCCAGTGTTCACCTGTATTACCTTTTACTTCGGCTACTACATAATTATTTTTATTGCTTAGTAGTTCTTGTAATTTTTTTAGTTTTTGTTCTTTTGTCATTCCTGCTACTGATACGGCACCTTGATATTTAAATGATGGTACTATCTTGGTAACAGTTCCCCAGATTAGGGATCCATTACTTGTAAATCCTCCATTACTGTTTAGAGCTTGAACAAAAGTACCTGGATTAAAGTCTCCTGTAATAGTAGTTGGTTGACCTGATTTAGCTACTAGCATGGATATTGATGTTACTAAGCAGCCGATATTTCTAATTGTTTTTCCTGATGAGCCAATTGGTACATTTATCCAAGAACCTTCATATTGTTTCCAGTTTGCATATGGACCAGAGGATAGTATAGAACATGATGTACTACCATTGATGTTACAACTATTTTCTACTACTTTTTCAGCTACTGCATAGTGCGATATTAATATTTGTTTGTAATCAAGTCCGGCTGCGGCTTCTTTTATCCATTTATTCTGATCAACACTTGTATATCCAGAATTTACTAAGTAGCCATTGGCATCTACTAGGACTTGACCCATGACAGAGCTTACAGCAGTTCGTAAATCAGAGTCCTCTGGTAAGGCTTGTTTTATAGTATATGACTTAGTATTAGCTCCTGAGAAAATAGTTGCTCCAGTTGTATTTGCATTACCTGCTGTTGTTGTTGTTGAACAACCTTGATCTGGATCACAATATACTTGATCTTCTGTACAATTTCTGATTTGAAGAATCCATTGGCCGTTCTCTTCTTCTAGTTTCAATCCAAATGCTCCGCCCATGGCTTTAGTTCTAACTAAAGCATAAGTTCTAGCAGCAACAGCTTGTGCTTTATATGTTTCCGCATTATTTCCAGTTCCTATTTCACCATAGACTACACCTGTAACATACTTTTCAAAATCAACTAGTTCTTCACCTGGAATTGATTTTCCTCTTCCTAAATCACCACAGGTCATTAGTCTTACCTTAATATTAGAAGCTTCTATTTCTTTTGCTATAGTACCCTGTCCAGTGTTAAATCCTTTAATTTTATATGTACAAGTTCCTTGAGCGGCACAAGTTGAACTACTACTACTATATTTTTCAACAAGTTTTTCGTAGTTTTTAGCATAGCTTATTATTTCATTAGCTAATTTTTTTCTTTTAGTTTCACTATAGTCTGGAAAGTAATCGAGAAGTATATCATTAACAAGATTATTTTTAAATGTCTCTTCATTATAAGTATTTTCCTCAAACATACTATTCGCGATTTTTCTTATTTTACTTTTTGACATATCTTCATATTTTACAGAATTGTCATAATAGTTTACGGTATGATATACAGCAACTACTCTAACTGCTTTTACAGTTTTTCCTTCAGATTGCATTTCTAGTTTTACATCATTTATTCGTTCATAAAACTCTTGTGCTTCTTTACTTGAAGCTTGGTATTTACTACCATCAGTCTGTTCTCCAGCGGCATCACTAGCGCCAAGGGCATCATTCATGTCGCTTGCTACTGAGCTGTTAAACATTGTAACTATTAAGATAAGAAAAAAGAAAAAGGCAAAAGCAGGTATTAATATTGGCAGTACTTTTTTTATAAATGCTTTGCCATTAACGGAAATTTTTCCTTCTTTTTCTTCACTATTCTTATTTTTTTTGTCTAATATTCTATCTTTTAAAAATGACGAAGCAGACTTTTCTTCTGGCTCTTCTGTAGTGTCATTTGGCTCTTGTCCATCCATTCTTGAGGCATTATTAAGTCTGTTTTTCATACTAGATTCTTTTATTTTATTAATTAAAGGAATAATTTTTTCTTTTTCAATCGCTT
>CAVIRY010000065.1:0-2073 GCA_963645255.1 bacterium | reverse complement strand
ATATAACTATCAACTATATTATAAACATACTTAGCATAACTAAGTCCAAATAACAATAAAAAGACTAAGAAAAATAATATTACTATACTAATTTTTTTATGTTCCCTTACTAATTTCATCAACACACCTCTAATCTACTTTTTGAGATGACTCAATTCTTACTTCTATACTTTCTATACAATCTGCATAAGTAGTACTACTACTATAACTTTTAGGAAAATTAATAACTAATGTATAAATATCTGTAACATTTTCTGTATATTCCATTGTATAAGAATTATTAACATCATAAATATTGTACCAAGAACCATCTTCATCTTGTACAACTCTAGCACCAGATAATAAAGGTGTAGCCTGACTATCATCATAGTTTTCATTACGATACAATTGAACTGTTATAGGTAAATTAGTTGTTGTAATAACTTTAACTGTATACAAAAGACTAATTTCTCCTTTTTTTGAACTATTAAAATTTGAAACACTAAATTTATATGTATAAGGATCAAGTGACGGAACTATTTGCTCTGAATCTATATTAAAAGATAGTTTATCAGTTTCAATCAAATAAAGTGCCTTATCAATATTAGTAACCAATTTAGCAGATGATTTATATGAAGCATATGCTTCTTTAAATAAATAATAAGCTAAAAACAAAGCTAAAAGTAACATAACTGAAAAAAGAAGAAATCTCTTTTTTTCTTCATAAAATTTAATATTACTAAGTTTTACTTTTAGTTTATTAAACATCATAACACCTACCCAGCAGTATAAGGAGTTATTTCTTCTCCTTTATATTGTTCTACTGAAAAATTTATTTCTAAAAAATTACTACTCGAATTAACCTCATCACTATAAGGATCTATATCATCACCTAATGGCCAAGAAACATCAAATGTCAAAGTAGTAATAGTTTTATTTTTTAACTCATCTAAAGTAATAACACCGACATAAGTATTCTCATCAGTTTGTATTAATGAATTAGTTGAATTATTAATATTAGAAACTTCTAAGAACTTATTACTATCTACATTTTTATCAATAATTTCTAATGTATATTTAATAGAAACATCCGTATCCATTGGATCTATTTTTACAGTTGCTACTCCATGAGAACCAGGTACTGCTTTAGTCTCTAAAGCATTATTACTAACCCAGGTAATATTAGAAAGTCCAATAGTAACAACATCAGAAGTAGTAACTTCAATCCCATCTACTTTTATATTCCATTTGGCTATTTTTGGAGTAATTTTACCATTAGTTAGTGTTTCATAAGATGTATATGTACCTTTAGAATATAAGTAAAATAAAGAAACTAATGTAACTAAAACAACAACTATAATTTGAACTATTTTTTTACTCTTCTTCATAACTATTCTCCTACTGTAAATTATACCAAAATAACAAAACTAAGTAAATAATATGTATAGACTTATTTTAAAAGACATGATACATCAAGAAAAATAGAAAAAAGGAGGTATCTATTATACTATGATTAGCTATTACAGTTATAGTAACGATTCAACTATTGTATATTTTTCTCTAATCGTATCAATTGTTAACGTTATATTATATTTAAAAAAGCAGGATACGAAGGCTGGGAAGCGTTAATACCAATATATGATTTAGTTATATTATTTAAAATAGCAGGTCTTTCGCCTTGGTCAATTATACTACTTCTTGTTCCATTTATTAATATATATATTGTTTAAATTATATATTGAATTAGCTCATAAATTCGGAAAATCAACTGGTTTTGGAATAGCAACGGTATTTGTCTCAGTAATTTGCTTACCAATGTTAGCATTTGATGACAATTGTACATACCTAGAAACAAATAATATGTATAATCAACAACCTATGAATAATCAAAATAACGATTTTCAGCAAATGTATAATCAAAGTAATAATTTCTGTACAAACTGTGGCCAACAATTAAATGCTAAGCCCACGTTGTGGCAAACCAAGATAAAGAAAAATACAAGTAACAAGCACTTGTATTTTTTTGTTCTTCAAAATTTGATGGACCTAGCTTGATTTAGTTAGGCATATTTTGGAATACTATACTTTGTATGG
>CAVIRY010000064.1:0-3287 GCA_963645255.1 bacterium | reverse complement strand
AGACTATAATATATATATAGATAAAATTACTTTAGTTAAGGGACGTCTGCCAGAAAATGACTATGAAACAATTGTAAACGTATCAAACGAGGAAATATTAAAACTAAATAAAGAATCCGATGTAAAAATTGCTGATAAAAAATTAGTTGTCGTTGGCTACTATACATCACAAGAAGACATTAATATATACTTTGTAAATAATAATATGATTAAGACAGAACTTATCACTAATGCTAAAAATATAACAGTTTATCCGGAAAACAAAGAACAAGTATTAGAAGAATTCAGAAGTAATTTTGAATTAAATATCTATGATAATTATCAAAAAGATAAAAAAGACTATCTTGCTGGTAAATTAAAAGGTAAAACTGTTTTATATGCTAGTGCTGGTATAATATTATGTATCTCACTAATAGAAATTTTCCTAATGAGTAGATCATCATTCCTATCAAGAGTAAAAGAAGTAGGAATTTATAGAGCAATTGGCGTTAAGAAAAAAGATATTTACATAATGTTCTCAGGAGAAATCATCGCTATAACAACTCTAACAAGTTTATTAGGTGTTTCACTATGTGCATACATTATGAAAGTATTAACAGAAATACCAGGAATGGAAACAATTATATTGATTAATTTGAAGACATATATCGATGCTATAATTATCTGTTATGGATTTAACTTATTAGTAGGATTAATACCAGTGTACGCAGTATTAAGAAAAAGACCTGCCGAAATCCTTGCAAGAACAGACTTAGACTAAGAGATTTATATGACATTAATAGTAATAAAACAAATAAAACATATCACAAAGGAGAAAAAGTCCCAGAAAGATATTATCCAATGGTTGTATATGCAAAAAAGAGTAGAGAAAAAAGGTGGCGATTATGGCGTAACCGGCGGTCATCCAAAATCTGGTGAAACTCCAATAGAAGGAATTATCAGTGAAGTAAAAGAAGAATTAGGACTTGATTTTTCAAATGAAAAATTCACAGAATATGATTCCGGTTGTGATGGAAAAGATTGCTATAAAATGTATTTTGTAAATAAAGATTTTGATTTAAACTAAGCAAATATCTTGTTTCATTAAAGTTTGCAATTATTTAGAAAAAAACAAGTAAAATTATTCGTTCTTTGTTATAATAAAAATGAGGAGGCTTAAACATGGAAAAAGCAAAAGTATATTTTACAAAAAATTTAACTAGTGAAAGTTTAATAAAATTATATGAAAAAGCTAATTGTCATTTAGAAGGAAAAGTAGCTGTAAAAGTTCATTCTGGTGAAGAAGGTAATCAAAACTTTCTTCATCCAGAATATTTTAAAGATATGATCGACTATGTAAAAGGAACTGTAGTAGAGTGTAATACTGCTTATGATGGAGCTAGAAATACAACAGAAAAACACGAAAAATTACTAGAAGACCATGGTTGGACTAAATATTTTAATGTTGACTTATTAGATGCCGAAGGACCAGATTTAGTATTACCTATTCCTTCTGGCAAGAAAATTAAAGAAAATCATGTAGGTAAAAATATTAAGAATTATGATTCAATGTTAGTTTTATCTCACTTTAAAGGTCATCCCATGGGAGGCTACGGTGGAGCTTTAAAACAACTATCAATTGGCTGTGCTTCATCTTACGGAAAAGCTTATATTCATGGAGTAGGTGTACCGGAAAACTTATGGACAGCAGACCATGATAGTTTCTTAGAATCAATGGCTGATGCAGCTTCATCTGTAGTAAAATTATTCAATAACAAAATTGTCTACATAAATGTACTAGCAAACATGTCAGTAGACTGTGACTGCTGTAGCGTAGCTGAAGATCCTTGTATGAAAGATATTGGTATTGTTTTGTCAACTGACCCTGTTGCTATAGACCAAGCTTGTCTAGACATGGTATATAACAGCAATGATCCAGGTAAAGATCATTTAATAGAGAGAATTGAATCAAGAAATGGACATCATACAATAGATGCCGCTAAAGACCTAGGCATTGGTACAACAGAATATGAACTTATTAACATAGATTAGGACATCATAAGATGTCTTTTTCTTATTATATTGCCCTTGAAATAAGAAAAATTTAATTATATAATAATTATAGTAAAAAAGAATAGGTGATAACTATGAATAAGAAAATATTTTTATTGGCAGTATTCGTACTAGCACTAATACCGTTTTATGATGTTAAAGCGTTACAGTGCGGAACATCTGTAACAGTTGAATATGTAAATATGGATAATTTGTATAAAGAAGAGACTTATATAACCTACGATGAAAAGAATGAATACACATATGATGAGCTTTTTAACGTTATAGGTGAGACATATTACGTAATATATGGTGACTCATATGAAATTAAAAATAAAAAAACAATAGGTTTAAACAGTTATTGTAAATATAGCGAGTGTTATAAAGATATAATTGGAAAATATGTCATAATTGAAAGGTTGGAAGATGAAGAGTTGGCAAAAGTATCTTCACCATTAGATTTAATTGATTTTTCATATTACAAAAACAACTTGAAAAAAATTGAAACGGCAGAAGAAACGAAATATACATATACATGGTTTTCCTTTAAGCAAATTAATGGGGAACAATTATTACCAGAAGTGCAATGTTGGAAAAATAATTCAATATGCAAAAAAACTGTAGTTGATGGTAAAGTAGAAATAGACATTGAAGCTTTAAAAAAAGAAATTCCAGATTATAAATTCAACTCATATAAAATATACAAGTTTAAAGAAGGCGAATTTGAAGAGACAGATTACATAGCTAGTGGATGTGAGGAATATGTCATACGGCTTTACTATCAAAAAACTAAACAAGAGTCTAATGAAACAGTAAATATGACTAAAACAAAAAACATTAAAATGAAAAGCTACTTTAAGGATTTAGAAAGCATTACAACCAAAATTAACTATAAGGTCATAGATGCAAGCATTGCTGAAGTAGATAGCGAAGGAAATATAAAACCATTAAAAGTAGGCGAAACTGATATAATTGCTGAAGCTGATGGTATAGAATATACACTTCACTTAAAAGTAACGGAAGATATGATAAAATCACCAGATATAACAAACCCAGAAACTTCATCAGCTATTGCCATAGTATTAGGAATGATATCATCTTTGATACTTGTAACTGTATATTTTAAAATAACAAAAGAAAGGCAGGAGTAATTCGAGACTGCTGAAAAAGTTTACAAAATTAAGCATAAACTATATCAGTAGTCTTTTTGTTTTGGTATAATTGATATATAAGGAAAATGGTGATAGAAATGCTAA
>CAVIRY010000063.1:2451-5353 GCA_963645255.1 bacterium | reverse complement strand
ACACTTTTTCCAAGTAATGTTCTAATCATAATAGAAGTTGCTGAAGTACTAATAGCACAAGCTTCTCCATCAAAACGAATATCTACTAGTTTTCCATCAACAATTTTTACCATTACATCCAAATCATCAATACAGCTTTCACTATTAGTATTAACTTTAATATAACTATCATCTTCAATTAACCCTTTATTTATAGGATCTTGATAATTATCTAAAATTATTTCCCTTTTTAAGTTATTATCCATATCCAAACCTCCTAAAGTACGATTTTAAATATATCATGACTATTTTTTAAAGCATCAACTAGTTTTAAAACATCTTCTTTAGTGTTATACAAATACATACTAACTCTAACTGTATTTTTTATATTAATTTCATCTTTAAGCATCTTAGCACAATGATTACCTGCTCTAACATAAATATGATAATGATTTAAATATATAGAACTTTCTTGAGCAAAAACTCCATCTATATTAAATGCTAATATGCCAGACTTTGAATTTTTATTATATAAAATTATATTAGGTATCTTTTCTAATTCACTAACTAAAAACTCTTTTAATTCTTGTTCATGCTTTTCTATTTTTTCCATACCTATATTCATCAAATATTCAATAGCTCTTTTTAAACCTATCACTTCAGCAATAGCTGGAGTTCCTGCTTCTAACTTAGTAGGCGCATTTTTTAATTCATAACTATTATCTGTCTCAAAATATTGATTCATTCCACCACCATAACATAAAGGTTCCATCGCTTGTAACAAATCATACTTTCCTACAAGTACTCCAACACCAGTAGGTCCAACCATTTTATGTCCAGAAAAACTCAAGAAATCCATATTAGCTTTTTTAAAGTCAACTTTTAAATGTGGTACACTTTGAGCTCCATCTACACAAAAGTAAATATTCTTACTTTTACATATCTCACCTATAGCATAAACATCTCTAATATCACCAATTACATTAGTAACATGAGCAATTGAAATAACCTTTGTCTTATCAGTAATACTATCTAAAACACCAGAAACAGTTAATGAATAATCATCATCTAAATCCATATATTTAATAACTATCCCAATTTCTTCACTTAACTTTATCCAAGGCAAAACATTAGACGCATGTTCAGACCTAGTAAGTAAAACTTCATCTCCTACTTTTAAATGTTTTTTCATAAAACCAAAAACTACCATATTAATAGACATAGTAGTACCAGAAGTAAAAACAACTTCGTCTGAAGAATTACAATTAATAAACTCCTTCACTACATCTCTTGTTTCATCATACAATTTGTTAGTAATAACAGCAGCATCATAATCACCTCTATGAATATTAGAGGTATGTTCTTGATAATACTTAACCATACTATCAACTACACACTTTGGCTTTAATGTCGTAGCCCCATTATCAAAATAAACAATATCTTCCTTTAACATTGGAAAATCTTCTCTGTTCAAAATATCACCTCCTAAATCTTTTCAATCTCCTGTACAAATTCATCAATTTCAGATAAATCAATACTATCAGAATTAATTAAAAATCCATTTAACAATAATCTATATGCGACATCTAAAGAAATACCTCTACTCATCATATAGAATAACACTTCATCCTTAAATTTACCAATGTAAGCTGCATGATTGCTTAAAACATCATAATTATCAATAAGTAAATTAGGACATATTGTACTCTTACCATTGCCCATATTAATAATTTGATTTTCCTGATTACAAATACATTTACTACTCTTCTTAGGTACAACACCATCAACAAGATAAGAAAGTCTATTATCTAAAATATTAACACCATGATTAAATACCTCACTATGTGTATTACTAACATTATGATTAATTCTAATTTTGAAAGTATTATCATCATAATTAATATTATTGTAATAGTAATATAAATTAACTCCCGATACATCCAAATCAAAAGTAACTTCACTACTACTATTTATTGAAAAATGATATATAACAGTATCTTCTTCTATATTATATTTATAATTACTATTCTTGTTATTATCTACAATATATAATATTTTACTCATTTTCTTCATTTCCTATCATAGCATTAATACCATTATAACCAGTTTTTTCTATTTCATAAGCCAAATCCATAGTACCAGTTTTAACAATTTTACCATCTCTCATAACATGTACATAACTAGGTTTAATATAATTTAATACTCTTGTATAATGTGTAATAATTAAAACTGAGGCATCTGAATTTTCTTTTAAATATTCATTAATGTTTTCACAAACTATTCTTAAACTGTCTACATCTAATCCAGAATCTAATTCATCCAAAATAATAAACTTAGGTTTTAAAAGAATCATTTGTAATATCTCATTTTTCTTTTTTTCTCCACCAGAAAATCCTTTATTTAAAGATCTATGTAACATACTACTATCAAGTTCTACTTTTTTCATAGTGTCTTCCATACTCTTTATAAATGTATATAAATTAACTTTTTCTCCCGCAACTTCTCCTAAAGCAGTTCTTAAGAACTCACTATTAGAAACACCATCTATAACTGTTGGATCTTGCATACATAAAAATATCCCTTTTCTTGCTCTTTCATAAACAGGTAATTTTAAAATACTTTCTCCTGAAAATAAAATATCTCCATCTGTAACTTCATACATATAATTACCTAATATAACTTTTGAAAGCGTACTCTTTCCAGTACCATTAGGACCCATGATAGCGTGTATTTCACCAGGCTTAATGTTCAATGAAACTCCTTTAAGTATCTCTTTATCAGTATCTTTTATTTTTGCACATAAATTATTAATTTCTATCATAAATGCATCTCTCCAGTCAACAACATATATTATACCAAAAAATCTAAAAATTTGTTGAAAAATAATTGAAAAAGGACAAACCACAAATTAAAATTTGTCGAT
>CAVIRY010000063.1:0-2441 GCA_963645255.1 bacterium | reverse complement strand
GGCTTAAATTCGCAATAGTCGCTACCTACTCATTTTTTTATATTATTTATTTTTTTAATCCACAAACATAATATTTATACTTGCATTTATATCTCTATCATTAATGATATTCAATATATAAATCTTTTATTTCTTTACGCATATCAAATGCCTTTATATATTCTTCTTTTATACATTTATTCAAAAAAAACAGTTATAAACAAGTCTAACACGCCAAACATTAATCAATACTTTTTGAAAACTATCTGGATATAATCTAAATTTATAAGCTTTATACATATAATATATCTTTCGTTCTTGTCTTAATATACTACTACAGCAAACATGTGTTTGTCAACAATGTATTATAAAAAATCAAAGTTTTTAACTTTAATCTTTTTTAACTTAAATTCAATTCTATTGAGTCCTTTTTTTTAGCACTTTCCTTATATACAAAAAAGAGCTTATACAGCCCTTCCTAATCCTTTACCATTAATATTATTATCATCACCTAGCAAGTTTTTAGCGTCTGCAATTAATTTAGCTAAATCACCTTTGCCAGCAACTTGTCCTTTTAAAGTATTAATCTCAGTTTCTAATCTTGAAACAGTATCATTAAGTTTATCATTTTCTTTTTCTAAAGTTCTAACTTTCTTTCTAAGAGCCTCACCAGCTTCAACCAAAGTTCTATTTTCTTCAAAAGCTTTTCTCTTAAATTTCATTAAGCTTTCAATTTGTTCATCTTGACTAGAAATTATTTCTTTTTGTTCTTTATTTTGACTTATCAAACTAGCCATAACTTCAGCTGTATCTTCAATAATATTATCACCTAATTCACGATTCTCAACATTATTAAAAGACAAATCGGAAAATAGCGAATGATTACTAACAGGATCTACATCTTCATCATTTTTTTCAACCATATTTTCTTTTTCTATTTCACTAGCCTTATCTTTAAACAATGATACTCTTTTAGTAACAGCTTCAGGAACTACTGGTGTAGGAATAATTATTTTTTCATCCTTTTCATCCTTTTTAACAACAAGCTCTTTCTTATCATTTTCTTCAGCTTCTTTATCCTCAACAATATCTGGGAAATCATCATTTTCAACTAAAGTATCTTTAAAGCTAACATCATGAAGCTCTTCTTCATTATTTTCTTCTTCTATTTTACTCATAGCTTTATCTATCTCTTCTTTAGGAACAGTCAAAGACTGAACATCCAATTCATCAGCAACAGGCTTCTCTTCCTCAACTACCTTTTCATCAACTAGTTCTTCTTTCTCACCTTTTAATGAATAAGTAACAACATCAGTATCAACAGTATTACTTGCTAAATATAAAACATCATTATTATATCCAATAAAACTATATAATTTATCACCTAATAAGTTATTACCATCTAAATCATAAACAGTAGCTTCTGAAAATTGATCATTGAATAAAAATCTTCCATTAGGACCCATTTTCGCATTAATCTTTTCCTTAATAGCGGCAGGTGTAGTAACTAATTTAGTAGCTGCTAAAGGATCTCTTCGCATACTAGCTGCTTCAATAACACTTTTAGTAACGGGCTTAGCAATTTCAACTAACATTGCCTCATTGCCAACAGGCTTAACAGCTTTATTTTTAAATGGAATAATAACTTTTCCATCACTATCAATAACACCAATATTAGATGCCAAAACCAACGGATCAATAGCTTCTACCAACGCAGTAGACGCAACAATGCGACCTTTACCTAATTTTTCTCCATCTAAGAAATAATATTGTTTACCATCCTCTAAACATCCATACGTACAAACAATATCACTACGATCTTTATATTTAACTTGACCCTTTTGAACTTGCATCATAATTACACCACCTATTTTATTCTCATCATAATAATAGCATAAATAAACTCTCAAAACAATACTAAAGAACAAAATAGCACAAAAAAATTAAGAAATGAATAATTGAAATTTACCAAGTTTTAATATAAAATATACTTGGTGATACAATGAAAGAACAAAAAAAACTAACAATAAAAATGGCTATTTTCACCTTTATAATCTTTGTCTCATTTGGAATCATAATATTAAATGAAAAATCAGCTCCTTACTATTCCTCAAGAATACATAAAAAAGTCTTAACTTATCTAAATGAAACATATAAAGATGAAATAAATACATTTTCAATTGATAATACAACGTATAAAAACACAAAATATACAACAAAAATAAAATCAAAAAAAAATAAAAATTTATACTTCATAGTAACCTACAACAGTAAAAAAATAACTGACACATATAAAGAAGATTATCTTGAAGGTAAAACATTAATAAATACTTTAGAACAAAATCTAGAAAAAGAACTAAAAAACAATTATAAAAGTGACTTTAAAATTACTTTCTTAAAAACTCTAAATAATTACTCCGACCAAGAAAAAGAACACATCATAACAAAAAATAGTTTTAAAG
>CAVIRY010000062.1:897-2598 GCA_963645255.1 bacterium | reverse complement strand
TATTAAGACCTTCTTCCTTCAAACATTTAACTTGATAAATAATTCTTATTTGACTAGCAAGAAGACCTACTATACTTAAAGGTTCAATATTATAATTTAATAATTCTCTATACTTTTCTAAAGCACGTTTTTTATCCTTTTCCGCTAAAGATCTACTAAAAGAAAACGTTAACTCACTAGCATCACCCAACTTCGCAACACATAAATCTAAAATATCTTCCTCCGTAATTTCTTTTTCTACATACTTATAAGTTTTTAACTTTATAATTTCATTTTCTAACTTAGTAATATCATCAAGACAATATTCAAATAATAAATTAAGTGTTTTATTATCAATTTTATACTCAGCAAGTAACTCTTTAGCAAAACTTCTCTTATCAAGTTCTGCCTTAATATAGGTGCATTTCTTCTTTAATTCCTTTGTAATTTTCAAAGTAGAATTAAGCTTCTTACTACATAAAAACAATAAATTATCAGGATTAGGATCATCCAAATATCTATAAAAATGATCCAAATCCTTACTATTTTCCTCTTTACCTAATAACTCAACATTATTAACTATAACAATTTTCTTATCCGAAAAAAGTCCATAAGTATCTAAGTCTTCCAAAACTTTTTCTAAAGAATTATCATCAACTAAATCATAGCATTCTGAAACTACTTCATTAAAATTATTTTTTAAAATAACATCTTTAATAGTACTTTGAAGACAAACATAATCTTCACCTTCAATTAAGTAATTATTTACACTCATTTAAAGCTTCCTCTACTTCTTTTAAAATACTCTTTAAATTACTAATTTCTTTTCCACCACCTTGAGCAAAAGTAGGACTACCACCACCATTACCATTAGAAGCAACAGATACTTTTTTAACAACAAATCCAGCATTTAAAGAACAATTACTACGAGCTAAAAAGTTAACACTACCATCATCCTTGACATCAGCAAAAAACACAAATCCAGTACCTAAAACACCAATTAAACTATCAGCTATTGCCTTAAGTAAATTAATATCCTTATTACTAACTTCCATAATAATACCTAAAGTACCATTATAATTTTTAATATGTTCCTTATAAATATCTAAATTAGATAAGTCTTTTTGTTCTCTTAAATTAAAGTATTTCTTCTCCAAGCTCTTAACTTCTTGTTGTACATATCCCAGTTCATTTTTACTAAACATAATATCTTTGTATGATATAGGTTTAGTATTATCAATATCAACATCAAACTTTAATTTTATACCTTCATTATTAGCTTTATCTAAAATATTTCTAGCTTTAACAAGCAACTTAACAATTTCATCATTATAAGGTTTAATAGCCATAAGTAAAGCTATTTCACTACGTGTTCCTGTTGCTCCTTCAATTCTATAAGTATTACTTCCTTTAGATTCTAATGAATAAAGGGTAAAATGTTCAATATCCTTAGTATTCGCAACATGAGTACCACCACATAATTCTATAGATTTGCCAATCTTAACTACTCTAACGATATCAGAATATTTTTCACTAAATAAAGCCATTGCTCCTAACTGCTTAGCTTTATCAAGAGGCATAATCTCTGTAGAAACAATTAAGTTCTTTGAAATAACATTTCTAGCAAAACCTTCAACTTCTAAAATATTATCATCAGTTATTTTACCAGAATAAGTAAAATCAAATCTAAATTTCTCATCGTCAACATAACTACCAGCTTGC
>CAVIRY010000062.1:0-887 GCA_963645255.1 bacterium | reverse complement strand
CGAAGAATGATTAGCTTCTATTTTTTTACGTCTATCTTTATCAATAACAGCTTCGCAATTATCACCTATTTTAATAACACCATCAAGTAATTTAACCTTATGAATATGTTGTCCATTAGGACCTTTAAAAACATCAAGTATACGTGCTTTAAAGTTCTTACCAAGTAACATTCCAGTATCCGCAACCTGTCCACCAGATTCTGCATAAAAACAAGTTCTATCAAGTGCTATATAACAATCATGATCAACTTCATTAATAATTTCATCCTTAGAAAAAATAGCCAAAACAGAAGTCTTTAAACGATAAATTCCATAAACGAATTGACTCTTATCAGTAAAATCTAATAAAACCTTCTTTTGACTAGCCATAGAAGACTTATTTTTACTATTTTTCCTAGCTAACTCTTTCTGAATATTCATATATTTATCAAATTCTTCTTCAGAACAAGAATATCCAAGTTCATTTAAATACTCTAAAGTAAGTTCATATGGAAAACCATATGTATCATACAACTTAAAAGCATCTTCACCAGAAATATATCCATCATTAGAATTCTTAACAAGTTCTTTTAAACGTCTTTCACCAGCTTCCAAAGTCTTTAAAAATAACTTTTCTTCTTCTAAAACCAATGTCTCTATAACAGCCCTTTTTTCTACTAAATATGGATAAGCTTTTTCCATAGTAAAAACAACATCAGAAACAAGTTTATACATAAATGGACACTCAATAAATAAGTTCTTTCCATATCTAACACTACGACGAAGAAGTCTTCTTAAAACATAACCTCTACCAGTATTTTCAAAAGAAGCTCCATCAGCTAAAGCAAATACAATTGCTCTTATATGATCAGCAATAATTTTATATTCTTTTTGACCAGTGTAAATAG
>CAVIRY010000061.1:1343-2026 GCA_963645255.1 bacterium | reverse complement strand
AAAAAAAGTGATATAATATCTAATGATGCAATAAATATGTTTGGTGATATTGTTGAATTTGAATAATTAAAGGAGAATAAATATGAATATGCAAGCTATGATGAAACAAGTACAAACTTTACAAAAAGATATGTTGAAAGCAAAAAAAGAAATCGATGAGAAAGAATTTATCGGAGAAAGTTCTTTTGTCAAAATTACTTTATTTGGCTCTAAGAATGTTAAAAGTGTGAAAATAGATAAAGATTCTGAATTCTCTTCTGATGATATTGATATGTTAGAAGATATGATTACTGTTGCTTTTAATGATGCTTTAAAAAAAATAGATGCTGAGACTGAAAAAAAATTGGGAAAATTTGCTAGTATTCCTGGATTATTTTAATTATGTATCCTGATAGTTTAAAAAATTTAATTGAGTCTTTTAAGTTTTTACCTGGTATTGGTGAGAAAACAGCTGAACGTTTAGCTTTTGCTGTTTTGGATTTTGAAACAGAACAGTGTGAACTTTTTTCTAAAAGCGTGCTTGAAGTAAAAAAAAAGATTAAAAATTGTTCAATTTGTAATACTTTAACTGAAAATGATACTTGTTTTGTATGTAGTAACATTTTGAGAGATAATGATATTTTATGTGTTGTTGATGATAGTAAAAGTGTATTTTTGTTTGAAAAACTTGGAATGTTTAATGG
>CAVIRY010000061.1:0-1333 GCA_963645255.1 bacterium | reverse complement strand
GGATATTATCATGTGTTAGATGGTCTTATTGCACCTTTAGATGGTGTTAATCCTGAGGATATAGGGCTTGATAGACTTATTGATAGAATTTCAAATGGAAATTTCAAAGAAATAATTTTAGCTTTTAAACCTAGTATTGAGGGCGAAACTACAGCTTTATATATAAAAAAAATTTTATCTGATATGAATGTTGTTGTTAGTAGATTAGCATCTGGTTTACCAATTGGTGCTGATATGGAGTATGTAGATAAATTAACGTTGGAAAGAGCATTAATTGATCGAAAAAAAATTGAATAATAATTTATTCTGTTCATATCTTCTACTATAGGGAGACGTGAATATGAAATTTGTATTATTTGCAGTAAAGAAAATTATTTTGAGTGCCTTTATTTTATATGGTTATAATTTAATTGCTGTTAATTTTAATATGATTATTCCAATAAATATTTTTACACTATGTTTTATTACTTTTTTGGGTAGTCCTGGTTTGATTGCGTTGATTTTATTTAAAATATTGGCATTATAGGAGGCTGTTTTTATGGAAAATTTAAGTACTAAGAAAAAAAAATTTGAAAATTATGTTCAAAATATTATTGAAAATGATAAATTATCGCATGCTTATGTTATTGAGTTGTGTGATTATGAAATTGATATGGAGCTTGTAAATTCTTTTATAAAAATGATTTTATGTAAGCAAGATTGCACTTCTTTTGATGCTTTAAATTGTAATAAGTGTAATTTGTGCAAATTAGTTGATGAATTTAATTATCCTGATGTTAGATATATTGAACCTGATGGTAAAGAAATTAAAAAAAATCAGTTGCTTGAAATAATAGAAGATTATGGTAATAAATCTATGCTTGATAATAAGCGAGTTTATGTTATTAAGGAAGCTGATAAGATGAATATTTTTGCCTCTAACGCTTTATTAAAATTTCTTGAAGAACCTGTTGATGATGTTATAGCTATTTTACTTACTACTAATAGATATAAAATTATTGATACTGTTCTATCTAGATGCCAGATTTTAACCATTGGTACTGATAGATTTGACTCTGTTTATAATGAAAATATGAATAAACTAATTACTTATATTTTGAATGGTAAAAGATTATTTACTAATTATAATGAAATCTTGTCTATTTTGCCTACTAAATTAGAGGCTTTTACTTATTTTTTACATATTCAGAATGCATTTTTATTATATTTGCAGACTGATATAACTTTATATCAAAGTCTTGAGAATGCTTCTAAAAAACAAGTTGTGGAAGACTTAAAAATTATTCAAAAAGGGTTAAAAGAAATAGATTATAATATAAATTATAAATTATGG
>CAVIRY010000060.1:3500-6123 GCA_963645255.1 bacterium | reverse complement strand
CTTCTGAAATCTTTATGTATCTTAGTCGTTATGATTATTTATTAATTACAATGCCAAGACTTCATGAATATGTTATAGAAAATTTAATGAAAAAGAAAAAGTAGTTACACTTTAACCATCACCAGGTGGCGAAGGTGCAGAAATTGTATATGCCCTACGAAACAACCCAACCCTTGCTCAAATGGCTCTTGATAACATCGGTGACGCCGGTCAAATAGAAAGAAAAGTCTATCAACGTCGCCTTCCAGAAAACCCAAACAAAGATTACTACTTTATAATTCGTGATACAGGGAACTTAGAGTCATTACTAGTAGAATACGGTTTCATCGACAATGCCAATGATGCTTATAAGCTTCAAAACAACTTAACAGACTATGTAGAAGGTGTTGTAAAAGCAATTGCTGACTACACACAAGTGCCATACACAAAAAACTCAACAAACCAAGCAAACTATTACACAGTAAGAAGAGGCGACACACTATATAGCATTGCAAACAAATTTGGTACTACAGTAGATGCTATCAAGAGACTAAACAGTCTGCCTTCCAATACACTAACCATAGGACAAACATTACTAATATCAGAAGAAACATTACCAGAAGTATCCACATATAGTGTGGAAAAAGGTGATACACTATACGGAATAGCTAATAAATACGGAACAACTGTGGACATAATAAAACGATTAAACAATTTAACCGTTAACACACTTCTTCCTGGACAACAAATATTAGTCCCAGTAACAGACAAAACCCCAGCCGAAGAAGAGCCGACAGTTCCACCAACTGAACAACCGTACATAATATACACAGTCCAAAAAGGTGACAGTTTATGGAAAATATCTCAAAGATATAATGTTCCTGTCAATGACATAATAGCCTTCAACAATCTATCAAACATAAACCTAAAAATAGGTGATGAACTTAAAATACCAATAACCAATATGACAGCAGAAATAACCTATACAGTAAAAAGAGGGGACACTCTCTGGTCCATTGCTAAAGACTTCGAAGTATCAGTAGACGACATCAAAAACGCCAATAATCTAACAACAAATCTACTAACAGTCGGTCAAAACTTAATAATTTCACAATAAGATTCTCTTAATGAGAATTTTTTTCTTTTAAACTACCATTTATAAAATTATCAAAATTTCCAGTAATTACAAAAAAGAGCCCAATTAAACACAAATCTAAACAAACACCATTCCACAAAAAAAAAGAAGTTGCCAAACGCCTAACACAAATTAGGTAAGCTTGCTATCGACTTCTTTTAATTCTTATACAGTTTTCTTTCTAGCAACTACAACACCATATCCAATACCAGCAGTAACGACTAACATAAGTACTACAGCCAAAGCATCATTAGAACCATTATTATCATCATCGGATGTTGTACTATTAGAATCGTCATCATCATCACTAGTAATATCAGCCGCAGTAGCGCTACTTGTATCTACATAGTTTGCTATATCATATCTATCAGCAACTTCCTTCTCATATTCAGAGTTAATGGCTTCTTTAATTTCACTATCAAGCTCACTAGAATATCCAGACCAAGACTTATTTCCTATCATGATATAAGGAACGCCTGTAATACTTTCATCTCTAACTTCTCCGATTTTCTGTAGTAAATCACTATTGTCAGAATTGTACCAAACTTCATAAGCTATAATTTCAAATTTATCTCCATATTCATCTTGAATACTATCAAAAAACTCCTCAGCTTCGGCACAATGAGGACATCCATTACCATGGAAAAAATATAGCTTTACTTTTCTTGAATCTTCGTTACTAGAATCATTATTTGTATCTCCTTCAGCCAAAACTGTAAAAGGTACAATCAACAAACATGCTATAATTGCTAAAAATATCTTTAATTTTCTCATAATTACCTCCATATAAATCATATCACAAAAATGAAAAATAGAAAATAAAACTTACTAAATCTCTAAAAAAAACCAAATAAAACATAAAAATATCAGCTTGTAACTAAAAAAATCCAATTAAGCAGTCTTTTTCATGAAAAAACAACACAAAAAAAGAGTACCATATCGATACTGCCACTAATACTTATTTTTCTTCTTTATTATCCTCAATTGGAACAAAAAGCTTACACTTACAAATCTGCTCTCGTACAAACTCATCACAAGGACATAAAGTAGTATCATCAACATTAACCCGACAAGGACAATGTCCCTCTTTCTTTTCCAAGCCTTCCACAATAATAGACACATACTTTTTATCAGGATTTAATCTAAAACCTTTCATCTTATTCCTCCACCTCTTTCATTATAATATTATCTTTTACCAATACCCAATTATACAGGCAAATACAGTTAAATAATCGAACTATCAAAGTCAGGAATAAAACTCTCACTTTGAGTTCCTCCTTCCTGTACAAACGCATTCTCTATTCCAAGCGAACACGCATAATCTATAACATCATCATACTCCTCATCTGTAAGCTTCCTATTCAAATTAGGAAAATCATTAATCTTGCACACAGGAGTGTACTGATTCATTATACTAATAATTATATTATCTTTATATGTCTCATATAAGTACTTAATTATTTTTTTACTATCATCAACGTGCTCGGGCAAAACCAAGACCCTAACTAC
>CAVIRY010000060.1:0-3429 GCA_963645255.1 bacterium | reverse complement strand
AAACCAGACACAAGTAAATTATTTTTAATTTGAAATTTACCAGTTTGTTTATACATTGTTTCAATTGCTAAACTGGCGTATTTAAAATAATCGCTACATTTTGAATAATTATATCCAAGCTCATCATCAAAATATTTTAAATCAGCCAAGTATATATCCACAAGACCATTTAAACTCTCAATAGTACTAACATTTTCATAACTACTAGTATTATATACAACAGGTATTTTTAACTCCTTATTTTTTACTTCTTTCAACACATCAATAATCTGTGGAACATAATGAGTTGGTGTAACCAAGTTAATATTATGAGCACCTAAACCTTGTAACTTTAAAAAAATTTCTTTTAACTTATCATTACTTATTTCCTTACCATAGCTATTCATATCAGTACTAATCTTTTTATTCTGACAAAATAAGCATCTTAAATTACAATTTGAAAAAAACACCGTCCCAGATCCATTCTTACCAGAAATAACTGGTTCCTCCCAGTGATGAAGACTATAATACGCAAGCTTAATCTTATCAGAAGCACCACAGAAACCGACACTTTTATGCCTATTAACCTTACAATTTCTGGGACATAGCATACAACTTTCTAACATATCCATAATAAACCTCAAAATTAAATATAGAATGAAACTAAAATATCAAAAAAAACAACATAAATCAATAGCCGAATTCAACTAAATAGCCTAACATAAGTTAGTGTCTAAATCCAACGTCTTAACTTAACATAAGTCAATGCTGGTTCTAACAGCAAAATCTAGCGTAAATCAATAAACAAATTAAACAACCCAACTTAGCATAAATCAATAGCCGAATTAAAAAACATTTTAACATAGAACAACATATAAATCCAATAGCCAAACTATTTTAACAGCCTTCTTTTTAACACTTCTTTCTCATCATCACTAATAAAAGCAGCTTCAATAGCATTCATATTAAATTGTAAGAAATCTTCATCAGTAAATCCAAATGTTTCGTTCAACAACCTATACTCACGGTTTAAATTCGTATTAGAAACAGTTCTATTATCCGTATTAATAGTAACCAAGACCCCCATATTAACTAGTGCTTTAATAGGATGCTTATCCATACTCACGACAATATCTGTATCAACGTTACTAGAAGGACAAATTTCCAACACAATTTTTTCATTTATCAATTTATTAACAACAACATTAGACTCAATGCTACTAATTCCATGACCAATTCTTTTAGCACCAAAATTAATAGCATCAACAACACTTTCACAACCAGAGGCCTCACCTGCATGAATAGTAAATGGAATCCTTTCCTTATTAACTATCTCAAACAATTTCTCAAAGTTACTAGTCTTATAATTAGCCTCATCTCCAGCCAAGTCTATTGCAACAACACCTTTACCTAAAAATTCTTTTGTTAACTGAATTATTTTATAATTATCCTCAAAGCTAAAATGTCTCATCATACAAAATATCAAATTAACTTTTACACTTGGTACCTTTCCAAATCCATCTTTCATTGCCTCAACAACTTCATAAATATTATGTTTACTCAAATGAAATAACGGACAAAATCTAACTTCAGCATAAATAACTTCATCTTTTTCTAACTCTTTGCCAAGTAAATACGCATACATTTCTATATTACCTAAATCCTGCAACAACCTTATTGGCAAATTAAATTTAGTTAAGTACTCAGTTAAATTCTTTGACGTGGTATCAACAAGTTCACTAGTTGCGTCATATCCAAGCATCTTATTAGTGTAATCAATATCGATAGAGCCATCAAAATGTAAATGCAACTCAATTTTTTTCAAACTGAAATCACCAACCCTTAAAATTCAATATAACAAAATTATATCACGAATGATATTTAACATAAAGAGTAGATTATAAATTCACCATTATCAAAAATACCCAAAACTAACAAAGTGTAGCTCCCAAAATTGTATCCAAACAAAAGCTCTAAAAACCAGAAAAGGTCAAATCATAAATTCACTTTTATCAGAAATTTCAAAATAACATTGCTCTCCAATCTTTCGAAATTAGTCTAAAAAAATTGAATATACATACATCATGAAAAAAAATCATATATTCTTTCGAGGAGGAAAAATATGTACACAGGTTTGACTAATGAAGAGGTTATAGAGAATAAGAAGAAATATGGTACAAATGAAATAACAAAAAAAAAGAACAACAGTTTTTTCAAATTATTTATGGAGACTTTAGCAGATCCCATAATAAAGATACTGCTTATAGCACTAGCTATTAAAACTATATTCCTATTTCAGGATTTTGATTGGTTTGAAACAATAGGTATCGTCATTGCCATATTAGTTGCTTCCCTAATATCAGCCATTTCTGAATACGGCAGTGAATCAGCATTTGAAAGATTACAAGAATCATCATCAAAAATAAATTGCAAAGTAAAAAGGAATAGCAAAATAACAGAAACATCAATTGATGATATAGTTGTTAATGATATAGTTTTACTCCAGTCAGGAGATAGAGTCCCAGCAGATGGAATAATTGTCTCAGGAGAAATAGATATAGACGAGTCAAGTTTAACCGGAGAAACAATCGAAATAACCAAAAATTCCAATAGCACCAACAACACAGTTTATCGTGGAACAGTCGTTTATTCAAAAGAAGCCCTAATGAAAGTAGAAAAAGTAGGGAATGATACCTTCTATGGAAAAATGTCACAAGACTTACAAGAAGATAGTCAAGATAGTCCCTTAAAAATACGCCTTAGAAAACTTGCTAGTACCATAAGTGTCATTGGCTACATCAGTGCTGCCTTAGTAAGTATCTCATATTTATTTTCACAGGTAGTTGTGGAAAATAATTTTGTCGTATCGGAAATGATAAAAACACTTACAAATTTTCCTTTAATGTTTAAATACATACTGTATGCCTTAACACTAAGTGTTACAATTATTGTAGTAGCTGTACCAGAAGGTCTACCAATGATGATTACTCTAGTTCTATCTTCAAATATGAAAAAAATGCTAAAGAACAATGTCCTTGTAAGAAAATTAGTCGGTATAGAAACAGCTGGCAGTCTTAACATTTTATTTACAGACAAAACAGGTACTCTTACAAAGGGTCAATTAGAAGTTGCCAGCATCCTAACGGGCGACCAAAAATCATATTTATCATCAGCAGAACTGAAACCGTACAAAGTTTATGATGAACATTTTAAGTTTGCCTGTGTATATAACAACTCAAGTTACCATGATGAAAACAATATTGCAGTAGGCGGCAATATTACCGATAGAGCAATACTAAATTTCATTAAAGAAAAGCCAAGACCTGTAAAAAAAATAAAATCAACACCTTTTGACAGTACGAGAAAGTATTCAACCATGACACTTGATTTAGGAAAACCAGTCAACTACATAAAAGGAGCCCCAGAAAAACTCCTACCAGTGTGTACAAA
>CAVIRY010000059.1:0-2877 GCA_963645255.1 bacterium | reverse complement strand
GGCTTTATAGCTTTCGATATACGATTTTCCTAATCTTTCTCCTAATTTTAGATAGGCCATTAATTTTGTTTTATTTTGTGTTAGGTCAATGTTGTAATTTAGGATTTTTATATTAAATAAATTATTAACTAAGTCATATAAGCAGTTAAAGTTTGTGCATACTTGTTCATTTCTTTTTATAGAGTAGAGTCTTGGTATTAAAATGTAGTCGCATTTATTTTCCAAATCTATTATGTGACCTAGGTATAGTTTCAATGATAGACATGCTTCGTCTGGTGCTGTTTTTATTCCATTTTGAAGTATTTGTTTATTACTTTTAGAACTTACTATTGTTTTATAGTTGAGTTTAGAAAAAAATGTTTCCCAGAAATCATAATCATAGTAGTAGAGTAGAGCTCTTGGTATTCCTATTGTTTTTGTAATAATATCACATCCTTATTTAAGAATATGTATTTTTATTTTTTTGTATTATTTATTTAAATCGACATTTATTTTCTTTTTGTCCTTTTTGTTAGCCTTTTTATAGTTATTTTAATTGTGATATTAATATTTAGTATGATATAATATTTGGTGTATAGGAGGTATATGGCTATATGGGTGAAGTTTATAGAAGAGCGATGAAATTTAAAAAGTTACATCCTTCTACAATTGGCTGGCGTATAAAGAAGAATGCTAGTATTGTTGAAAAACATTTAAATCCTGATGAAAATGTTCTTTATGTTTTTGTTGCTCAAAAGAATGATAATCCTTTGGATGTTTTAAGTACGGCGGTTATTGCTCTTACGGATAAAAGAATTTTAATTGGAAGGAAAAGGGTTGTTTTTGGCTATTTTTTAGATTCTGTTACACCTGATTTATTTAATGATTTAAAGATAAAGGGTGGCTTAATTTGGGGAAAAGTTTACATTGATACTGTAAAGGAATTTATTACGCTTTCTAATATTGGTGTTGAAGCACTTCCAGAAATTGAAACGAAAATAAGTAGTTATATGATGGAAATGAAAAAGAAATATTATTCGCGTAATGATGAATAGAAAGGTTAAAGGCTTTATTTTAACTTTTTTTTTTGCTATAATTGAGATGGTGATAAAATATGAAAAAGTTACTACCAATTTTATTTTTACTTGGGGCAGCAGCTTTGATTTTTCAGATTTTTGTCCAATTTTTTATGAGACATCATGAAGTGGATTATTCAATTATTACAAAGGATAACTCTTATTTAATACATGAGAAGTTAAAGATTGATGGAAAGAAAAATACTTATTATTTTAAATTAGTTGATGATAATCAGGATACTTATATTTTTAATTTGAAACATGATTATAATAGGCAGGATGAAATAGTTAAGGATGTTAAATTTTTGGATGATGGTGATTTAAAATGTATTTTTCCAATTTTTAAAAAAGGTTTATCTGGTGATATATATTGTAGGTATAATAATCAGCAAGTTAGTTATTCTTATTTAAGACAGATTAATAATGGTTCGCTTGAGAAGTATATTAAGAAGTTAAAGAAAGCGGGTTATATTGCTAAGTCTTGGGCTAGAGATACTTTGCCTAAAAAGGATACAGCCTATGATATTTATAGAGATAATGTTAAAGAGAATACAATTTTTACAGTATGGAATTATAGAGGATTTTATATTATTAATGATAAAGAAGTAATAAAAAAAGACTTTTTAAATCATGATCAATATGAAAATAATTTGTCTTGCTTGACTGATAATTATTATGTTTCCATTAATACTGATTTAAACTCTGGCAATATGTATGCAGCATTTTATTTGTATGATATTTTGAATGGTGGAAAAGGTAGAGTTGATTTAGATGAGTATATTTCATTTAATATGTATATCAATGGTTCGTATAATGGAAAGTTTTATTATACTGATTTGAATACTAAGAAACAGTATGTTTTAGATCCTGATAAGGAAACGGTAAAAGAAGTGGGTAATGTTAAAGATGGATTTAAGAGTATTCAAGGTAGAAAATTAGTTACGGTTTCTTCAAAAGAGTATTTAAAGTCTAATGATGTTTGGACTAATGATGTAGTTAATAATGTCCTTGGAAATATGTATGGGGCAAAGGAAGTAAAGAAAACTGATGATATGTATTATTTTCTTACTGATACAGGTGACTTTTATAAAGCGGATAAAACTAATTTGAAAAATTCGGTGTTATTATTTCATTTTGATTCTGTTTCAGAATGGAAAGTAAAAGGTGACAATGTTATGGTTGTTTCAGGAGATACTATGTATTATTATGATGATGTGTATGGCTTGTTGCCTATTGTTACTAGTAATGAATTTATTTATAATTATAAAAATATTTGTGATTTTTATGTTAAATAAAATATTTATGTAGGAGAGAAGTGATATATTTTGGTATATTATTTCTTTTTTTTATATATAAAATGTTAAAAATCGCAAATTTTTAGAACTAAATGTAGTTTGCTCAAATTCAAAGTTAAATGCAACTTTTTTATTAAAGTGAGGTTGTATTTAGAAAAAAATCTCAGAACTAAATGCAGTTTTATAAAAAAATGCAATAATTTTATAAAAAAAATGCAATAATTTTATTGAAATTATCGTTAGCGTTTGATATAATTTTAATTGCAATGGGGCTTTAGCCAAGTGGTAAGGCGTGGGTCTGCAACACCCTGATCACCGGTTCAAATCCGGTAGGCCCCTCCATTTAATTTGAAGTGTCATCTGTGCGAATGTGGTTTAATGGTTAGAATACGACCTTGCCAAGGTTGTGATGGGGGTTCGATTCCCCTCGTTCGCTCCATTTGAAATCAACTTACGGACTTAATTGTTCGTAAGTTTTTATTTTATATAAAACTTTAAAAGTTCTCTTTCTAGAAAGGAGGACTTTT
>CAVIRY010000058.1:0-3921 GCA_963645255.1 bacterium | reverse complement strand
CTATTGTATATGGATTAAGGGATTGGATATATACTTCTTTATTTAAGATGTCTTTAACTTTTTTTAGATTTGTCATTTTATTTAATCCATCTGATGATGAAAACATTTTTTCAATAGTAAATTTATCAACGACAATTTCATTTTCGTTTTTTGGCATTCTACCATAAATCAAATCTTCTTTAGTAATCATGTCAATTGATGAAAGTGAGCCAGTTAATTCTAAAACTTTGTCTGACGTTTGATAAAATGTATTTATAGGTAAAATAAATGTTACTTTAGAGCTTTCTGGTAAGACGTATTTTACACCGGGAATATTTTCGTATTTTTGATATTCTTCAACACTAAGTTTATTTGTTTCAGCAGTCAAATAATTTTTATTAATGGTTACAAATTCTTTTTCATTTACTTTTTTAGCAACACCTAAAGTACTCGTAGATATCATTACAAATATTCCGGATAAGAAGAAGCCAACTAATAATATCTTTTTTATTAAAGAGTAATTAAACACCTTTTTAAAACCATTGGTAATAAATGTTAGAGGATTAAATATTGATGAATAACGTATTTTTTTATTTTTATCGACTATGTCATCAAAATCAAATTCATATTTTTCAAGATCTTTTTTATCCATTTTATGATATTTATCATTAATGAATTCAATACTTGAATCATCGTCTACTACTTCTATAGAATTATTATTTTTACTTTTGATGTAGATATTATTATTTTTTATGACAATTTCTACTTTTAACTTTTCATTGTTATTATGATATATTGTTATATCATTGTTTTTATCATTGTATGTATCACATTTTTTAAAGTCTTTTAAATAGAAACGATTATCAATAGCGTAGTCTAATTCATTGGTGTGAGTATTATGATAGTCTTTAATGACTTTGCCATCAGATATTTCTATTATTCTATCAGCATAAAAATTAGCTAAATTTGTCTCGTGTGTTACTAATATTACTAATCTATCTTTAGAAATAGCTTTGATAATATTCATAATTTCAACGGAGTTTTTACTATCAAGATTACCTGTTGGTTCATCAGCTATAATAATGTTAGGATTTTTTACGATAGCTCTAGCAATACCTACTCTTTGTCTTTCACCACCAGATAACATATTAGCTGGTCTTTTACGATATCGATACATTCCTACTTTTTCTAAGACGTAAGTTACTCTTTTATCTATTTCTTTTTTGTCTTTAATACCTATTATTTTTAAGCTTAAAGCAACGTTATCATAAACTGATAAGTTTTCGACTAATTTATAGTCTTGAAAAATATAGCCAATGTTTAAATTTCTGATTTTATCTACTTTATAACTGAATTTACTAGTAATTTTTTGATTATTTATGTAAATTTTACCTTTACCTACTTTGTCAAGTCCACCAATGACATTTAAAAGTGTTGTTTTTCCAGAACCTGATGGTCCAAGTAAAGCAGTTAATCCTGTATCTTCTAGAGTTAGAGATGTATCATCAATTACATGTATTTGATTTTTACGATGACGATTAAAGTATTTATTTACTTTTTCTATTTTAATCATTATTACACCTCTTCTCTATATGAATTCATAACACTATTTTTAAATATTTTAGCAGCATATTTTTCACTTATTAAGAATGATAAAATAATTAGTATTATGTATAGTAATAAGTAATCTTTAAATATTAAGTAGTCGTTTATTGTATTGAAAAGATTGTATGAAATTATATTTATTTTATTTAGATATAAACAGCCCATAAATGAGAAATATGCAATATTTGATATTACAAATAACTCTATTACTAATAGTTGTCTAGCTACTTTTTTAGATGAGCCTAACATTCTAATTGTTGTATAGTAAATATTTCTAGATTTTAAAATTAGTTTAATGACAAAGTATGTTATAAAGAATAACGTTACTACTAGAATTATTGTTACTATTATTTTTAATATTCTTATTATAACAACGGAGTCTTGTTGGACTAAAACATCTTTCATGGCTAGAGTATTATAGGTATTATTTAAAGTAGAAAGTGTCTTATCTATTACTCTTGCGTCTTTTACATAAACACTGACTTGATAGGTTGCTTTGTTATATAGGCTATTGTAGTCATCTTTATTAATAAAGATAATACCATTATAATTTTCATAGTCTTCTTTTTTATAGCTAGGTAGATTTAAAATACTATTTATATTTTTTATATTGTAATATTTTTCTACTGATAAGTTTATAGTATCTTGATAATATAAGTTGCTTACATTTATAGTTAATGATTGATTAATACAGTTTTCTTTAGGACAAGAATATTTATTGTCTTCTGATATATAGGCTTTTCCTTTCGAAACCCAGTCATTTGACACTATTTTATAATTTGTATCCCAGAAGTTTGATTGATGGTTTTTTCCTAGGAAGTTAACTGTTGTTGTACTATATGCTTGATTTGCATTAAACTGTAATTCGTTAAGTAATTGTTCTTGAATATAAAAGTAATATTGATAATTGTCAGCTGTTGTTTTATATTTTATACCAACTATTTTTACATTATTAGAAATGCTATCAGTATTAGTTGAATATTCATTTTCTATACTATAAGTTTTATTCATTATTTTTTCTTTTATTTGTGATAAATAATAGTCATCTTTTTGGCCTTCTACAATAATTTCATTATCATTTTCTGGAAGTCTTCCATAGTCAATTTTTCCTTTTAGTTGCTTTATATCGCTAACAGTTCCTGATAAAACATATGAATAATCATCTGAGTCTAAAGTGTAATATTTATCGGAAACAACATCATTTTTCATTATACTGGAGATATTTTCTAATTTTGATAGTTTTTCTAATTCTTTATCAGTAAATGGACTTTTGTCTTTCTTATTTATAATGATTCTTTCTTCACTTAAGTCTTGAAAGATATAATTGTAGCCATTTTTAGAATTTTCATATTCACTTTTTTTGAATGAAGAGTATTCTGCCATTAATGAAACAACAATAAATAGATAAACAATTAAAAGTAATATAAATTTAGGAGCAACATTAAATGTATTTCTAATACCTAATCTTATTTTGTTGAAGAAAGTTATATTTTGGTATTTATTTTCGATACTTTGGCTTTCTTTTACGTCTTTTATTTTTGCATCTTCTAAAACTTTTCCATCGTGCATAGTTATTTTTCTAGTAGCATACTCGCTTATTTGTTCATAATTATGAGTAACAACTATGACTAGTTTATCTTTAGATAGTTCTTTTAAAAGTTTTACAATTGACTCTGCTGATCTTTTGTCTAAGTTACCAGTTGGCTCATCTGCTATTATTATTGGGACATCTTTAGCTAGGGCTCTTGCTATCGCAACACGTTGCTTTTGACCACCGGATAATTTTGAGACTTTGGTTTTAGTGAATTTTTCAAGATTTACTTTTTTAATTAACTCTAATACTTTAGGTTTAGCTTCTTTTTTAGTTAATCCATTTAAAATTAAGACTAATTCAATATTTTGATATACAGTATAACTATTAATTAGGTTAAAGTTTTGATAGATATTACCAATGTATTTACGGCGGTAATCTTCCCAATCTTTTTCCATGTAATGACTTGTTTCTTTACCGTCAACGTACATTTCTCCTTCTTCATAAGTATCAAGTCCGGAGATTACATTTAATAAGGTGGATTTCCCTGAACCTGATTCTCCAGTTATCGCTACAAATTCTCCTATATTAAATTCTAGGTTAACTTTAGTGAAACCTGAAGCAATAACTCCTTTGCTATAATAAAATTTTGAAACATTTTTAAACTTTATCATACATATTTCCTCTCTTTTAACTAAATAATTATATGGTTTTGCTTGAATTTTTTGCAAGTTTACATTATATTTTGAGATGCTGTAACATTATTTGTAGTATTTCATTTTCATCTTTATTATATATATTAATCG
>CAVIRY010000057.1:0-3119 GCA_963645255.1 bacterium | reverse complement strand
CCTATAAATACTGACAAAACTAAGCATTTTTATTTTTATTCATTATTTTATCCTGTGAAAATGATAGGTAAACTTGTTATGACAAAATAAAAATGCTATAATGTTAACGAGGGTGTATTAAATGAAAAAATATAAAACAGGAGAAATAGTAACTGGCTGTGTTACTGGAATAGAAAAATATGGATTTTTTTTAAGCCTAGATGATTATTATAATGGCTTAATTCATATATCTGAAATATCGGATAATTTTGTTAGAAACATTTATGATTATGTTAAAATTGGTGAAACAATTAATGCAAAAGTATTGGAAGAAAATGAAAAAGAGCATCATGTAAAATTAAGTATAAAAGGTATTGAATATAGAAAAACAAAAATTTCAAAAATGAAAATAATCGAAACCCAATCTGGTTTCACGGGTTTGAAAAAGAATTTAAATTATTGGATAAATACTAAAATTGAAAGCATAAATAAAACTAGTGTTGAAAAAAAATAAAAAAAATATTATATAAAGGTTGACAAAGTCTGCATTAATTGATATATTAAATACTGTCAACTGGTTATATTTGGGCGATTAGCTCAGTTGGTTAGAGCACTTGCCTTACAAGCAAGGGGTCATAGGTTCGAGTCCTATATCGCCCACCATTTATTATAATGCCGAAATAGCTCAATTGGTAGAGCAACTGACTTGTAATCAGTAGGTTCCGGGTTCAAGTCCTGGTTTCGGCACCATTTTTTTTGGAGAGGTAGCGAAGAGGCTAAACGCGACAGACTGTAAATCTGTTCTCATTGAGTTCGATGGTTCGAATCCATCTCTCTCCACCACTTAAGTTTGCCTCGTAGCCAAGTGGTAAGGCATCAGACTTTGACTCTGACATGCGTTAGTTCGAATCTAACCGAGGCAGCCATTTATTTTATGATCTGTTAGCTCAGTAGGTAGAGCATTTGACTTTTAATCAAAGGGTCATGAGTTCGAATCTCATACAGGTCACCATCGCCTGAGTGGCGGAATTGGTAGACGCACAGGACTTAAAATCCTGCGAGAATCAACCCTCGTGCCGGTTCAAGTCCGGCCTTAGGCACCAAATAGTATATTACGAGCTACAAAGGGTGGCTCGTTTTATAATAATATAATTAAAAAAAGAATAATATAGTAAAAATGAATAAAAAATTCACAAGTAAATAAAAAATAAAATAAAAAGTGCATAAAATTTATTGACATGTAGAAATTTACTATGATATAATCTACTTGTCGTCTGTAATAAAGATGAATTGGAGGAATACCCAAGTCTGGTTGAAGGGACCGGTCTTGAAAACCGGGAGGTCGTGCAAGCGACGCAGGGGTTCGAATCCCTTTTCCTCCGCCATTATATCGCGGGATGGAGCAGCTCGGTAGCTCGTTGGGCTCATAACCCAAAGGTCGAAGGTTCGAATCCTTCTCCCGCAACCAAATATGGTCTCATGGTGCAGCTGGTTAACACGTCTGCCTGTCACGCAGAAGATCGCGGGTTCGAGTCCCGTTGAGACCGCCAGTATGGCTTCATAGCTCAGTCGGTAGAGCAAGGGACTGAAAATCCCTGTGTCGCTGGTTCGATTCCCGCTGGAGCCACCATTTTTTTTAATTTTATTGAGACGTGTTTAACTGAGTATATTGTCAGTTATGCGCCCGTAGCTCAGTTGGATAGAGTGTTTGGCTACGAACCAAAAGGTCAGGGGTTCGAATCCCTTCGAGCGCACCATATAACGGGAAGTGGCTCAACTTGGTAGAGCACTTGGTTTGGGACCAAGGGGTTGCAGGTTCAAATCCTGTCTTCCCGACCATAAGTAATTTAACGTTGAGAAATCAACGTTTTTATTTTTGCCTAGGACAATTTTAGGACAATTATTTTTCTCCTTTCTTAATTTTTGATACTTTTTAAAGATTGTCTAACAAGTCGACAATCTCATCTTGTATTGTTGGGAATAGATGCATATATGTGTTTTGCATTACTTGGATAGTATGTCCCATCATATTAGACATCATAAGAAAAAATTTTGCTGTATCTACTGAGGCGGCTGAAAAAATCTACATAGATTACTGTAAAGTATATCAGCCGGCTTTTTAATTTTTGTATAATGAATAATAAGGATAGTGATGATAAAAACACTAAAAAAACAAACAACTAGAATTAAATTTTAGTAAATATCATGAACTATATGATATAGTATAACACTAGACAATTTTGAAAAAATTAAATAATATGGTTGATTTTTCATTTGTATATGAATAATTAAAAGATAAATATTCATCTACAATAGGAAAAATATGTGAAGATATAATAAGAATGTTTAAATTCCTTTTATCAAATTATATTTTAAATTATCAAAAGCGGTTATGCCGTAACAACAACTTAAACAGATTTACTATTTAAATATTTTTTGATTATAATCCAGCAAAAATAAAGTAATCAAGCAAAGTTTATCAAACGGTTTAAAGCGAGAAAGATTAAAAGATGATGAAGAAAAATTAATGGATAAAATGATAAATAAAACAGTAGAAATTGCTTTAGAATAAGGATTAATAGAAGTTAAAAACAAAATAGTAGTTGATTTAACACATACAAATGCAATATTTCATCATATATCACCAAGAAAAGAATTAATAAGACAAGCAAAAAAACTTAGAAAATCAGTATATAAAGTTGACGAGCCAATGTACGATAAAATGTCAAGAAAAGAAAGAAACAACAGGTATATTGGAAGACCAAATTGAATATACAAAAGAATTATTAAAACTAGTAAAAAATGACGGAAGTCTTACTATCTTATCAGGAATAAAAGAACAAATAGATTACTTAGAAGAAACTATAAATGATACTGAAATAGAATTAAACTATTCAAAGGCAAGAATGCAAAAATAAAACATAAAACTGCTGATACATCATTTTTTGGAAGCAAAACACACATTGTTATGACGCCAGAAAAAATAATTAAATTAAATGAAGAAAAAAATAAAAAAACATGATAATGATAACATACATTTATAAAGAATTTTATTAAACTAACTCAAAAAACTGATAAATAGAAATAAATTCTAAATATCAGTTTAATTTTAACTGTTTTTTCAGCAGTCGCATATAAAT
>CAVIRY010000056.1:0-2701 GCA_963645255.1 bacterium | reverse complement strand
GGTTCTGGAAAGACTAATATAGGTTTTGCCTTATTTGATCTTACTTTTCATCTAACTGATAAAAATAGAAATATGGAATCAACAGTAACATCTAATTATTTAAATATGGACGGAAACCATAAATATGCCGAATTTTACTATGAATTTAAATTTGGTGAAGATACCATAATATATAAGTATAAGAAAGAAAATCTTTATAAAATATTGTATGAAGAAGTATTATTGAATGGCAAAAAAATTATAGAATATGAATTTTCAAAACCTGAGACAAAAACAATTGATATTGAAGAGGCTCAAACATTAAATTGGAAATATAATGATGATGATTTATCTGTCGTGAAATATATATGCAATAATACAATATTAACTAAAAATAAAGCCTTAACTAAAATGATGGATTTTGTAAATTCTATGTTATGGTTTAGAAGTGTGGATACTATAGGATTTATCGGTCTAAGAAACAATTCTAATGTTTTAGATAAAATAATAATTGAAAACGGTAAGACTAAAGAATTTGGAGATTTTTTGGAAGAAAATGGTCTTAAATATAATCTTATTGAAATTCAAGTTCCGAACGGAAAAATCTTGGGTGTCAAAAAAGGAAATATAATAACTACATTTGAAAGTATTATTTCTTCTGGGACAAAAGCCTTATGGCTATATTACTGTTGGGAAATTTATTTTGAAAAAGTAAAATTTTTATTTATAGATGAATTTGATGCAACATATCATTTTGAATTAGCCGCAAAAATAGTTACTAGATTGAATAAACAAAGTTCTTTTCAATCTGTTTTAACAAGCCATAATACATATTTGATGTCTAATAAATTAACTCGCCCAGATTGTACTTTTATTTTAACGAATGAATATATTAAAACATTATCTATGTGTACTGATAAAGAATTAAGAGAAGCACATAATATTGAAAAGTTATATAGAGAAGGGGCATTTACTGATTAATGGATAAAATTTTATTTATTTGTGAGGGTGCTAAAACTGAAAAAAAGTTTTGTAATCTTATTATAGATAAATATTTTATTCAAAATAATAAGAAAAAGGAATATGTAGCATTTGGTACTAATATTTATGGATTATATGATGAAATATCAAAAGACGAAGGCTTAGACATAGTTGAATTAATAAAAGAAAAAGCTAAGAAAAAGAAAGATATGTATAATTACAGCAAATTAGAAAAAGGCGGTTTTTCTGAAATATATTTAATATTTGATTTTGATTTTCAAGCACCTCAATACGATGACAAAAAGATTAAAGCAATGTTGACTTTTTTCAATAACGAAACTGAACATGGTAAATTATATATAAATTATCCAATGCTCGAATCGTTTAAACATTTTAAATCATTACCTGATTTTGATTTTAATAATTATATTGTCACAAAAAATGAATGTGCATCTTATAAACAGTATATTGATAGTATTAGTAAAATTATTCATTTTAATGATATTGATGAGAAAGATTTAGGAATTATTGTTAAACAAAATTTGGACAAGTCATATATAATAACTAATAATTCAAAAATGGATTATTCAATATATATAAAAGAGCTCTCTCAAGAAAATATACTTTCTTATCAAGTTAAGTGTTTGCAGGATAATGGCTATATATATGTCATTAATACAAGTGTATTTTGGGGAATTGATTATTTTGGTAAAAATAAATATGACGAATATATAGCAATAGATTTAAAAGCAGATATTTGCTAAGTAAATTTTAAATAATAATGCATAATAAGGGAATTATAAAATTCTCTTTTCTTTTTGAATTAATCCAAGATAACTCTTCCATAAGATTTGTAAATTTCTAAATAAATGGTATAATATATCTATCGAAGGGAGAGTTAGGATATTATGAAAAAATGTGCAATTATTATGAATCCTGAATCTGGTAAAGTAAAAAGTATTGGTAGTAAGAAAAATTTTTATGATATTTTAAGAAAATATGGCTATGATGCTGAAATCAAATATACAAAAAAAGCTAAAGATGCCACAGAAATAGTTAAGAATCTTCCAAACGATATAGATTTAGTAATTAGTGCTGGTGGAGATGGAACTTTAAATGAAGTTGTAACAGGTAACATGGCACGGGAAAAGACCTTGACACTAGCAAACCTACCCATGGGCACTACAAATGATGTTGGCCATATGTATGGACTAAAAAACGATTATATGAAAAATCTGGAATTAATTCTTTCTGGTAAAGTAAAGAGTGTAGATGTTTGTTACATGAATGACCATCCATTTATCTACGTAGCTTGCCTAGGCGACTACATAGATATGTCTTATAACACACCAAGAGAATTAAAAAAGAAATATGGTAAAATTGCCTACATTATGTACGGTATGAAACAACTAAGAAATAAAATTAATACTTACAACATAAAATATAAAATAGATGGAAAAGAATACACAGGTAACTATGCTTTCTTCTTTATCACAAACTCATCTCGTGTAGCTGGATTCAATGATATATATTATGATATAAAACTAGATGATCGCATGTTTGAAGTTGCCTTTATTCCTATAAAAACAAAAAAAGAAATGTTAAAAGTATTTTTTGAATTAAGTAAATCAGGATTAAAAAATATTCCTAACGTAGCCTATTATCAAACAAACAACTTAGAACTTGAATTTATTGATCCCCCAAAAGTATCCTGGTGCTTTGATGGAGAAGAACTAAAAAC
>CAVIRY010000055.1:0-3214 GCA_963645255.1 bacterium | reverse complement strand
GATAATAGTAAATTGACACCTGGACATATTACAAGTATTTTGGTGATATTTGGCGCATTCTTAGACTGTTTTAGTTGGTACGATAGTATAATTAAAACAGTTGGTGGTGGGGCCTTGGTTCCAATTACTAGTTTTGGTCATTCTTTAATACATGGAGCTTTAGCTAAAGCTAATAGTCAAGGATTAGTTGGTATTTTAATGGGAATGTTTGATTTAACTGCTACGGGTATTACTTCAGCTATTATATTTTCGTTTGTATTTGCTCTTATTTTTAAGCCAAGAGATTAATTATTTTTAAATAATTATCTTTTTTTTAAAATATTATGGTATGATATTATTGGATAATAAAGTAGGTGAAACTAATGCGTTGTAATAGATGTGGTTCTATAAATAAAGATGGTAGTGTATTTTGTTCTTTCTGTGGTGGAAAGATTGCTACTAATGATGGTAGTTCTAATGTGAATAATCAAAGAAAAGTTATTAGTAAAGGTAATGATGGATTTACTGATGTTTTTAATGAGAGTCATCTTATTTTAAATAATGTTTCTGATAATTCTGTTAGTGCTGCTAATGGTGATGCTTTTTCTGACAATGGTATTGGTGCTTCTTCTACATCTTCTACTACGAATTATCAGAATTCTGGTATTCAGAATAATATGAATAGTTCTAGTCAAAATATTAATACTCAGAATAATGTAAATATGGGATTTAATAATAGTATTGGTTCTGATATTAATACTAGTAATAATTCTAGTAATCAGAATAATATGAATAATTTTAATAATACAAATATGTTTAATTCTATAAATACGAGTAATAATAATTCTAATTTTGGGTATGGACAATATAATCCTAATCAAAATTTAAATGTTGGTACTGTTCCTAATTTTAATAATAATACTTCGAATAGGAAATTTAATAAACTTGGTATTATTGCGGCATGTGTTATAGCTGTTATAATTTGTGTTTTTGTATTTGATGTACCAGCTCTTCTTTCTGGTAAAAGAACAATAATGATTTATATGATAGGGTCAGACTTAGAGACTCAGTATGCTTCAGCAACTGCTGATATTGAGGAAATGAAAGCGTCTGGTATGGACTTTGATGATGTTAATGTTTTAATTTATACTGGTGGAGCTAAAACTTGGTATAATGAAGATATACCTGATGATAAAAATGTAATTTTTAGAGTTACTAATTCTGGTCTTGAAAAGTTAGAAGAATATGAAAAAAGTAGTATGATTGATCCTAATAATTTAACAGAGTTTTTAAATTATGGTTATACTAATTATAAGGCTTCAAAATATAGTTTGATTCTTTGGGATCATGGTGGAGGCCCTATCTATGGTTATGGTAAAGATGAAAATTATCTTGGTACTTTAACTTTAGCTAAACTTAAACAGGCCTTAGGTAATAGTAGTTTTAAAAATAAAAAATTAGAAATGATAGGTTTTGATGCGTGTTTAATGTCTAGTGTAGAAGTTGCGGATGCTTTATCAGATTATGCTAATTATATGGTTGCTTCTCAAGAAGTAGAACCTGGTTTTGGATGGGATTATTCATTTCTTTCTAATGTTACAAGTAAGACAGATGTTGTAGATATGGGAATGTCTATTGTAGATTATTATGGTAAATATTATTCTACTTCTAAGGGTATTACTTTATCATTACTTAATCTTTCTAAAATAGATGATGTTGAAGATAAAATTAATGATTTATTTAAAGACGTAGATGCTAATTTAACAATTGATTATTCAAATGTTTCACGTACTAGAAATTCAGCTAAATCTTTTGGAAAGGTCAGTATTAATACGTCTTATGATTTAGTTGATTTATATGATTTAGTTGATAAGATGCCTAGTAAGTATTCTAATAAGGTTGTGAAATTACAAAATGTACTTGACAGTTTTGTTGTACATCAGACTACTGATTTAGAAAATACTTATGGAGTATCAATATATTTTCCATATGATAATAAAAAATATGTAAATGAATTGATTAATTTATATAAAGGATTTGGATTTGCTACAGAATATACTGATTTTATTGCTAATTTTTCTTCTAAACTTACTGGTAGTAAGTTGAGTAGTTTTAGACTTAATGATAATGTTCCTGCAGTTGAAAAAGATAATGTAGTTAGTGTTACTGTATCTGATGATGTTTTAGAAAATTATAGTTCAGCTAGTTATGTTATTTTTGAAAAGACTGATAATAATTATTATATTCCTAGATATAAAGGTACTGATGTAGAGGTTTCTGGTAATACTTTTAGTACAACTGTTTCTAATAAGGGATTTGTGGCTTTTGATGATACTGATACAGCTTATATAACTGTACTTGAGTCTGAAAAAGGAAAAGACTATGTTAAGTATTTAATCCCTTCTATATTGGAAAACTATGGTGATGATATATCAGATAATTTTGAGATGAAGTCTGTTTATATTGAATTTGTTGTTGATAAAGATCATCCTAAAGGATATATATCTTCTGTCGTACCATTGATTTCTGGTGATGACTTGGTTGCTCCTAAGATAAGTTATGAACTTAAAGATTTTAAAATGGTTCAATTATGGAATTTCGCTTATAAGATTTTTGATGATACTGGTAATTATACAACTGAATGGGAAAGTTCTGGTACTATGAATGGTTATGAATTTGACTTATCTAAAAAGTTTGAGATAGAATTTAGGGATTTAGATTCTAGTAAAGAGTATTATGTATTATTTTATATAAATGATAGTCAAGGTAATAGATATACTACTAATGCTGTTAAAATTGATTTATAAAAAATAAAGTCAACTGTTATTTAGTTGACTTTTGATATTTCTATTATTTTTTCCATGTCATCATCTGTTGCGATAATGTTTTTATGGTCTTTATGACATTTTTCACATTTATAAAGAATTTTATATGTATCTTTATATTTTTCAATACCAATTGGCTTTAATAATCCTTTGCAAGGATTATTTCTATCTCCTGGATTTATATCTACATGTTTTGAATATAGACAGTATGGACAATGATCTCTAGCTGTATAGCCTAGAGGTTTTACTTCTTTATGACAGTTTTCACAAGTAAAATTTTCATCACGCATTGTAAATTGTTTCATAAAATCACCTAAATATATTATAAACTTTTTAGGAAAAAAGAAAAATATATTTTTATTAATGTTAAAAATTTGTTATACTTGTAATGGATATAAGTTAGAAATGAG
>CAVIRY010000054.1:1594-3405 GCA_963645255.1 bacterium | reverse complement strand
GTATATATCCATAATTAGTAACATAATGAGATGTAGCACTGTGTTGTGAGCCATTTATTCTTATTTGTCTTTTCATTTTTTTAATTAAATCATTTACTTGTCTTTGACGATCTGGAATCTGGGTAAAATTCCTGGCTTTTAAATAATCTTTTTCCTTATAACCATACTTTTTAGATAATTGGTATGATGTAATTGACTTCAAGTTATTTTCAATTACTAATAAGTACTTAAATAAGACATTTCTAAATGAACGGTCAAATAAGAATAAGCTGTATAATTCCTCAAATGTTGTTCCTGTAACGAATATCTTTTCAGTTGTTGACTTATAAAATGGATGACGATATCCATTGATGAAGAAATAATTTTCGCGTAATAGGACTTCTTTTGCATATTTTTCATCTTTGATTATTAGTCCTTTATGTTTAAATATTTCAATTTGCTCATCTAAGGTTTTAAATTGCTTTTCTATCATAATCTCACCTACCATAAATTATATCATAACATTGGTTGTAAAGTATGGTAAAAATATGAAAATTTTAAAAATTATGATATAATCAACTTAGTTGGGGGAATATTCATATTATATTTTATATGTTTAGGAGGGTTCGTTTATGCCAGCAACAGTTGTTCATGCGTATTTTGCTCAAGATTTAAATGATATATTACCAAGAGAGATTAAAAATAAGCTTGATATTGATCGTTTGAGGATGTTTGGTCAAAGTACTGATTCATTAATGTTTTACAATTTATTTAATATATTACCAGGCAAAAAAATAAGGGAATTTCAAAAATACTTTCATACTAATAAAACGCAAGACTTTTTTATTAACTTAATCAATTACATTAAAGAAAACAATATAGAAAATATTGAAGTTAATTCTTTTTTAATAGGTACTATTTGTCACTTTGTATTAGATTCTACTGTACATCCTTATATTTACTATAAAACTGGATACTTTAATAAAAATGATAAAAGTACATATAAATATAATAACGTACATGCATTTATGGAAACTTTTTTAGACAATGATATGATTAAAAGAAGAGAATCAATTAATCCATATAAGTTTAATATAAGTAAATTTAGTTTTGATATAAGTAAATTTTCTACTGAATTAAATAATACAATTAAATATACATTTAAAGAAACATATGATATAGATAATATGGATAAAATATATTATAAGTCATTAAAACAAATGAGAAACTCTATATTTATATTTAGACAGGATAGATATGGTATTAAAAAATTTTTTTATAAATTAGCAGATACTTTTACTAGTAGACGTGTGTTTAGATTTGAAGCTATTAGTTATCATTATTCTTTGAATGATAGACATAATTTTTTAAATGAAAATCATAAATTATGGCGTAATCCTTGTGATTATAATTTAACTAGTGAAGAAAGTTTCTTAGATTTATACTTGAAAGCTCTTAAGATTGCAAAAGTGATGGTATGTGCCAGTTTTGACTATATAAATGGAAAAGATATAGAATTAGAAAAAGTGTTTATTAATAAAAGTTATATTACAGGACTTGACTGCGATTCAAATAAAGAACTTAAATATTTTGAATTTTAAGTTCTTTTTTGTATATTTAATCATAATATTTCCATACTATTTCTAGGTGATATTATGTTTTATAAATATGAAATTAGAAATAATGGAATGGAAGATATTTTATACTTATATTTAACTATGAGTTATGAATTTTCAAAAGAAATTGGTTTTAATTCTTCAGATAAGGAGATAACTAGAAGAACTAGAAACTTTGTTAAAAATAATGGAATCAATTATAATGGGAATAAAGTT
>CAVIRY010000054.1:0-1584 GCA_963645255.1 bacterium | reverse complement strand
TGTTAAAGCATTGGATATTAGTAAAAATGATGTTGATATAGAAGTATTGAAGGAGGACCTATATTATTCTAATGAACAATACTTCGTAACTATAAAGTTAGAAAACGAGGTTAAGATTGAAATTTCTTTAAAGGAGTATTTACTTGGATGTTTAGCTAGTAGATATTATAAAGGTATGGAAATAGAAACGCTAAAAGCTTTAGCGATTTTATATAGAACTTATGCTTTTAAAGAGATGAGTGAAAAAAGAGAAATATTATCTTTTAATGGGTTTGTTAATTATAGACCTTTATCATATTATAAATTATCTTGGTTTAGTGACTTTGATGACATTTTAAAGACGCTTGAAATGGCTGTTAAAGATACTGATTGTTTATTCTTAACTTATAATAATTATTATATATTACCTTTTACACATTTTTGTAATAATGGAAAGACTTTGAGTTCTAATAAATATGGCTATCTTTCAGAAGTTTCTAGTAGTTGGGATATGGCTTCTCCTTACTATGTTAATATTAAAGATTATAATTATAATGATTTGCGTAAATTGCTTAAAACTAAAATTACTGGTGATAGTACTATTAAGGCATTATCTCTAGATGAGAATGGATTTGTAGATAAATTACAAATAGATGATGCTGTATTCATTGGAGATGACATAGTTAAAATGTTAAATATTAAGTCTAGAGCAATAAATATCATTGTTAATAATGACTATATAAGATTTATTTGTTTAGGTTTTGGCTATTTTTATGGACTTAGTATCTTTGGCGCTAATGAGATAGCTAAAAACGGTTGTGATTATGCTAATATTCTGAAATACTATTTTCCTAAAGTTACTTTAAATAGATATATAAAAGAAGCATAAATAGTTTGGATATGTTGAAATTAATTTTAAATAGAATAAATGGTAAAGAAAAGAACTTTCGTAATTTGAAAGTTCTTATTTTTTTAAATTAATTAGTCCTTGAAGAGCTTTATCAGCTGCTTTTTCTAGTTCAATAGTATTTTCTATGAACTTAGCATAGTCTATTACGGCATCAGCAAATTCTATTAGTTGAGGTGTATCTTTACCTTGAGCTAAATTTCTAATAATTTCAGCATTTTTATTTAATTCTATAGCTACTTGGTCTATAGTTATAGATTCATTAGTCATTTCCTAACTCCTCCATTTCACTTGAAATTTTTTTATTAGGATCAAAGATACTAGCGTTATTAATTACTACTTGTTTATAAGTTTCTAGATTATCTAGATAACTAATATTATCTTGATCTGTCCATACTGTTTTCATTGTTTCTAAGTAGCTATATATTTTGTTAACAGCAGCAACATATTGTTCATATTCTGTCATAGGTACCTCCTTATATAAGAATTATTCTTGAGCCGTTTTTTAAATCCGTATCTTTTATAGTTTGATTAACATCATATACTTGACCAGTGTCTTTACTATAAAAGTTAGTTTCTGGACTGATAACATAATCATTTTCTGTTATTTCTAATAGACCTTCTTCTATTAATTTTTTTATTGTACCAACTTTTTTATTAATTGGAATATATAAGTCATATTTCTTTTCTATTAGAGG
>CAVIRY010000053.1:0-4872 GCA_963645255.1 bacterium | reverse complement strand
ATGTAATACTGATACATTATATGTAGATACAACACCACCAACAATCAACTTGAAGTTTGTACCATCAAGTGACACAAGTAAGCCTGTATATAGTCAATCTTTTACAGGAGAGACATCAGCTTCAATTTCACAATGGAAAAATCAAACTTTAAAGGATTATATTACTTATTCAGATGCAACATCAGGTATATCAGGAGGTTTAAAAGCTGCATATAATGCACCAGGAGCAACGACATCAAACACAATAATAAGCTCATCAAACATAAGCTACAATAGAGCATCAGGTAGCTATTCGGGAGTAATTGTTCAAGGATACCGATATATGGAATATTCTGTATCAGATAAAGCTGGTAATCAAACACTTGTTAAATTTAAAGTAAATATCGATACTGAAGATCCAACTTGTGATATTAGTGTTTCTGGTACAGTAGGTGATAATTCATGGTATGTCTCATATCCTACAATAACATTAGAGAAAGAAGACGATGGTCCTTCAGGAGTATCATCATATGGACTAAGCACATCCGGGTATACAACCAATAGTACTAGTTCCAAACAATTATACAATACAAAAGATACTGGTACATGGTATGGAATGGTAGAAGATAAAGCTGGCAATTACGGTACATGTACTCATTCATCAATAAGAGTAGATACATCAGCACCATCTTGTTGGATAACAGTAGATAAAAACCCAGATACTTCTGGTACATATAAATCAAAAATAAAATTAACACTAAATTACAACAACGACACTATATCAGGCATAGCATCATATGGACTTTCTACTGGCTCTTATTCCTTAAACGGTAACACAACAGGAACACAATCAGATACAACAGGAACAACTTGGTATGGAAAAATAAAAGATAATGCTGGAAATGTCAGCACTTGTTATAAAACAGTAGTAGTTGATACTAAGCCAGCTAGTGATGGTAATTCGGAAGGTTGTCACTATTATGACTATTATATTAGAAATACAGGCTATTCCTGGGGAAATTGCCAATGTGGTCAATCACATACTACTGCTCACTTTATACTATGTAAACATAGTGATGGTAAATATTATGGAGTAGTACAATATTACAGAGAAAAATTGCAATATACAGGAACGCCGCTTCCAACATCAACACTAGGCTGTCCAGACCAAGCAGGCAGAACAGCAGGTTCGACTATAGGTAACGGTAAATTTACTGTTTTAAGCCAAACACTTAGTAATACAGTAAGTTATCCCACAACATACTATTCTAACGTAGTAGGAGCAAGTAAATGGTAAAGGATGTGATTTAAAAAATGAAAAAGAAATACATAATAGGCATCTTTGTAATAGCGATACTTCTAATTGGAACAGGATTAATCTTTCATGTGAGTAATCCTTCTGCCAGTAGTAAGTTAAAAGACAATACAAAGACTAATAAAGACTATTTTGATAACATAACTGGTAAACACTGTATAAAAAAATTATGTATAGAGTCAGTAGAAGTTAGTTATATAATTGAACAAAAACAAGGTAATTTAAAGTTTAAACTTATTAATACCGATAAAAGTAAAAAACAAGAATCAGGTAGTTTTACCTTTATCCCTAATTCATCTACAGAATTAACAGCTTATTATGATGAAATACCAGCAGGAGAATCAGTAAATGTAAAAATTACTTTTGCTGATAAAAAAGTAATTAATATGACTGATTATAAATTAACTAATTTAGAAACTGGTACATATGATAAAATATAACAAACGTAAAGCACTAACTTTCTAGTGCTTTTTCCTTGACTGAAAACCATATATATAATATTATGAATATATGAACAATTAATCATATGAGAGGTGAATATGAAACTACATAGTAAAGAACTACTATATGGACTTAGTGAGTTCTATAAAATATTTGGAGATCAAACTAGATTAAGAATACTTGATGCTTTATTAAATAAACCATTGTGTGTAAATGAAATAAGTGAATTACTTGATATGACACAGTCAGCTATATCACATCAATTAAAAAACTTACGTGCATCAAATCTTGTAAAAACGGAGAAAATAGGTAAAAACGTCTATTACAGTATTATTGATGAACACATAAAAATAATATTAAAATATGGATTAGAACATATATCGGAGGTAATGTAATGAAAAAAATATTTAATGAAGACTTAACTAAAATAATTATAAGTATAATCTTATTTTTAATTTCATTATTTTTACCAAGTACACTTAAACTAATTTTCTTAATACTAAGTTATATAATTATAAGTTATGAAATATATATAGAAGCATTTGAAGAACTAAAAGAAAAAGAAATCTTTAATGAAAATTTACTTATGATTCTAGCAACAATAGGAGCATTCGCGATAGGTAGTTATCAAGAAGCAGTAATGGTAATGTTACTGTTTGAACTAGGTGAATACTTATCAGATTTAGCTGTTTCAAATAGTAAAAAATCAATTACTAAGTTAATGGACTTACGTAGTGAAACAATTAATTTATTTAAAGATAATGAAATAGAAAAAGTATCAATAAAAAAAGCTAAAATAGATGATATATTTATAGTTTTACCAGGGGAAAAAGTAGCCTTAGATGGAATTATTATAGATGGTACTAGTTATCTAGATACATCATCATTAACTGGAGAATCAACTCCTAGAAAAGTAACTATTAATAATTTAGTATTATCAGGTACTATAAATAAAGATTCAATATTAAAGGTAAAAGCAACGTCAACATATAAAACATCTACTGCTAGTAAGATAATAGATTTAATAGAAAATTCTAATAATAAAAAAACTGATACAGAAAACTTTATTCGTAAATTTTCTAAGATATATACACCAATGGTAGTTTTACTAGCACTACTTATTATGACTATACCAAGTATTATATTTGGTAATTTTCAAACCTGGTTATATAGATCTTTAGTATTTTTAGTAACATCTTGTCCTTGTGCTTTAGTAATATCTGTACCATTAGGATACTTTTCTGGAATAGGAAAAGCTAGTAAAGAAGGAATTCTAATTAAAGGAAGTAGAGAACTAGAACGTCTTGCTAATATCGATTATTTAGCTCTAGATAAAACTGGAACTATAACAGAAGGTGTATTTGAAGTTACAAAAGTAGAATGTAAAACTTTAAAGGAAAAAGATTTTATCCAGTTAGTAGCGTCAGCTGAAGCTAATTCAATTCATCCTATTGCGAAGGCTATAGTTAACTATAATAAAGAAAAAGTTTTACCTTCAAGTAATCATAAAGAATATTCAGGAAAAGGTATATCTTCTACAATTGATAATAAGGAAATATTACTTGGTAATAAAAAATTAATGGATGAATATAATATTAAAATACCTACTGAAACATCTTTAGGAACTATAATATATGTTTCTATTGATAATAAGTATGAAGGTTATATTGTAATATCAGATCGTATTAAAAAGAGTAGTTATAAACTATCAGCATTAAAAAATGATTTCAAAGATATTATGATTTTATCAGGTGACAACGAAGATATAACTTCAGCTATTGCTAAAGAAGTAAAAATAAAAACATATTATAATAATTTATTACCCGTAGATAAAGTAAACAAGATAAAAGAATATCAAAAACAAGGCTTAGTAATGTTCGTTGGTGATGGTATTAATGATGCTCCAGTAATTAAAACTTCTGATATAGGAGTATCCATGGGTAATCTTGGTTCTGATGCGGCAATTGAAGCAAGTGATATCGTTATTATGCAAGATGATTTATTAAAAATAAAAACAGCTTTAAATGTCTCAAAACTAACAAAACACAAAGTAAAAACAAGTATTATTTTTGCTTTAATTGTAAAGTTCATTGTCTTAACTTTAGGTATCTTTGGTATAAGTACAATTTGGATGGCTGTCTTTGCTGATGTAGGTGTAACTTTACTTACAGTTTTAAATGTTTTAACAATATTTTGGAAGAAGGTTTAAAAGACTTTCTTTTTATGTTATACTAAAAAAAAGTAAGGAGAATATTGATGAGAAGAAGTATCGTAAGTGCAATTTTATTTATATTAGCTGGAGTATTTTATTTTATTGCGGCAGTGAAAGGAAACATTCCAATATATTATGTTTTTAGTATTTTATTACTATTGTTCGGTGGACTTTATATTAAAAGAGCTTTTATTGAAAAGAAAGTAGAAGAAGAGTCTAAAACAAAAAGTGCCAAAGTAAAAAAAGAAACAAATAAGAAAAATAAAAAGACTAGTAAGAAAAAATAATAAATAATATTTATTTAAATACTCTATCTAATGATGGAGTTTTTTTTGTGTAACTTTTTAGTATTTTCTATTGACAAACGAATGTTTGTATTATAGTATAGTAAGACAAGTAAAAAAAGAGGAGGAACAGTATGAATCAAATAAAAGAATATAATGAAATAGTGTTTGAAAAAAATAAAACACATTGATGAATATGGTAATGAGTTTTAGGAAGTAAGAGAATTAATGCCTTTACTAGAATATAGTAAATAGGAAAATTTTCATAAAGTTATAAAGCACGCAATGATTGCCTGTGAAACTAGTAATAACAGTATTCTAGAACACTTTCCTGAATTCAGGAAACCGATAGTAGATGGTAAAGTTAATATTCAAAACGGAGTTGATTATCATTTATCAAGGTACGCCTGTTATTTAATAGTACAAAATTCAGACCCAAGAAAAGAAGTTGTTGCTTTAGGACAAACTTATTTTGCGGACAAACAAGAAAACAAGAACTAATTGAAAAAGAATATTCAATGTTAACTGAAGATGAGAAAAGATTTTATCAAAGAAATTTAACTAGAAAAGATAATAATTCATTAAATATTGCTGCTAAAAGAAAGAAACTTAGGTATAGAGAAGACATATTAGATAATATG
>CAVIRY010000052.1:0-2421 GCA_963645255.1 bacterium | reverse complement strand
AGTTATAACTGATGAACAACATAGATTTGGTGTTCATCAAAGAGCTAATTTACAAAATAAAGGTGTAAAGCCAGATGTTTTATACATGAGTGCTACACCTATACCTAGGACTTATGCTTTAACGATTTTTGGAGATATGGATGTATCTACTATTAAGATGAGACCTAAGAATAGACAAAAAATTGATACTTTTGTTAAGAAAAATAGTGAAATTAAAGATGTTTTAGGACTTATGTATAAAGAGTTAAAAGAAGGACATCAAGTATATGTTATTGCACCTTTAATTGATGATAGTGAAAACTCTGATTTAGCAACGGTTTGTAATTTAAAAGATCAAATGAAATTGGCCTTTGGTGATAAATATAAAATTGATATAGTTCATGGAAAAATGGCGGCTGGGGCAAAAGACGTTATAATGGAACAATTCAAGGAAAATAAAATTCAAATACTTATATCTACAACTGTAGTTGAAGTTGGTGTTGATGTTTCTAATGCTACTACTATGGTTATATTTGATGCCGATAGATTTGGACTTTCTACATTACACCAATTAAGAGGTAGAGTAGGAAGAGGTAGTTTTAAATCGCAATGTATTTTAATTAGTGATAGTGATGCTGAAAGATTAAAGATAATGGAAACTGTTGATGATGGATTTGTTATTAGTGAAGCTGACTTTAAATTAAGAGGACATGGTGATTTATTTGGTACTAAACAATCTGGTGACATGTCTTTTAAGATTGCTAATATAAGAGATGATTATAAGATTTTGTTACAGGCAAAGAAAGATTCTAAGGAATATTTATTAGATAAAAGTACAGATGAAGATGATTTAAAGAAAAAGTTAATAGCTGATATTACAGAAGGATAGGATTACTCTATCCTTTTTGTGTTATAATTTTTATAGACGGGAGTGTGTTGTTATGTTAACATTGTATCCTAATTATGAGAAGAGTTTAATTAATTTGTCTTCTTCTATATTAAAAGAATTTGGTATTGAATGTCGATATGAAACTTTAGGAAGAGTTGATAGGTTATTTAGAGAGGAAAACTATAAGAATATTATTGTTTTATTTTATTCTGGTTTAGGAACTAGAATGTTGGATAGAAATTTGGATGTGAATAGTTTTTTACTTACTAATAGAATGTTTGATCTTACTTCGGTATTTCCTTCTACGTCAGTAGCGGCAACTACTTCTTTTTTAACTGGTAAGTCTCCTTATGAACATGGTGTTCTTGGTGAAAATATGTATTTTAAAGATTTGGATAAGACTGTTAATGTTATTTCTGGATGTGTTAATGGAACTGATGAAGTTGTTAGTAAGAAATTTTTAAAAGAATATTTGGGATATGAGAGTATAATTGATAAGATTAATGCATCTGGTGAAAATAAGGCTTATGGTATCTTTCCTTTTGGTATTGGTGCTTATGGAAACAGAGATGAAGCGTATAATAGAATTATTAATTTGAGTAAGAACTCTGGTAAGAAATTTATATATGCTTATTTTGAAGAACCTAATTGTGTAATGCGTGAAAATGGGATAATTAAAGATAAAGTTCATGATGAAATTGTAAAAATAAATGAAGAGACGAAAAAACTATGTAGTGAATTACAGGATTCTATTATTTTTATTACAGCTGATCATGGTAATGTAAATTGTAGTCCTATTGTTCTAAAAGATTATAGTTCAATATATGAACTTATTGATAAGACTTTTTACATTGAAAATAGATGCGTTGGTATTAAAGTTAGGGAAGGGTACAAGGAAAAATTTAAAAGACTTTTTGAAGAAAAATTTGGTGAAACATTTTTACTTATGGATTATAATGAGGTAATTGATAATAAAATGTTTGGTGATGGAATTGAACATAATTATTTAAAGGATTCATTTTATGACTTTATAACTGTTTCTATTTATAAATATTATTTGGTAAATGAAGAAGATGATTCTATTTGTATGGCTAGTTGTTCTGGTTTAACGGAAAAAGAAATGTTGGTTCCATTGATAGTTGTAAAAAGGAAATCTTTTAAAGATGGAATTAGAAGAGTTATTGAAAGTGATTATAAAGTTGTTTTTGAAATACTTGCTGGCTGTCATAAATTTATGAATCAAAATAGAAAAGATATATTTATGGCTGGACCGAATTTTTCTAGGTCGGTATTTAAGAATTATTGTGATAGAAAGAAGCTTGATACATGTTATGTTTATACTATTAGTGATGAAATTGTTGGACTTATACGTGTTAAATATAATATGCTTGTTGGCTATAGTAAATTTACCTGTTTTTCCTATATCGAGATTGAAAATATTTATGTTAAAGAAGAATATCGGGGCAGAGGAATTGGTACGGAACTTGTTAATTATGTGATTTCCTTAGCTAAAAAGAGACGTGTCAAAAGAATAGAATTTTGTGCATGGCATT
>CAVIRY010000051.1:0-3100 GCA_963645255.1 bacterium | reverse complement strand
ATATTATTAAGAATTTTTTAAGTAAACTTGAATACATTGAAGATGAATTTGAAACTATTGGAATTACGGAATTTGCTTTATCGGGACATACTGAAGGAAAACATTTTCTTCCTTGGCAAATGTTTGATAAAAGTAGGTACGGATGGTAAGATTTACAGATTTTAGAATAGATGATATAATGTTTTTGAAGGAGTGATGTTTTTTGACAACTCAAAAGAAAGATGATAGTGAAATTAATCAAAGTAAGATTATTGAACAACTTAGATGTTTAGGAATTGATATGATTAGCGAGGCTAATTCTGGTCATTCTGGTATTGTACTTGGTGCTGCGCCAATACTTTATACTTTGTATGCACATCATTTAAGATTTGATCCTCTTAATCCAAATTATTTTAATAGAGATCGTTTTGTTATGTCAGCAGGACATGGTTCAGCTTTATTATATGCGACTTTATATTTAGCTGGTTTTCCTATTACTTTGGATGATTTAAAGAATTTTAGACAAATAGATTCTATTACACCAGGGCATCCTGAATATGGAGTTACACCTGGAGTAGATGCTTCAACAGGACCATTGGGACAAGGTATTGCGATGGCTGTTGGTATGGCTATGGCTGAGGCTAATTTAAGGTCTAGATATAATAATGGTAAAAAAGAAGTAATTGATTATTACACTTATGTTTTAGCAGGGGATGGAGACTTAATGGAAGGTGTTAGCTATGAAGCTTGTTCTTTAGCTGGTACTTTGAAATTAAATAAATTAATAGTACTATATGATTCGAATGATGTTTGTTTAGATGGTAAGACTTCAATGACTTTTAATGATAATGTTTCAATGAGATTTGTTTCTTTAGGTTGGAATGTTATTACGGTTTCTGATGGTGAGAGTTATGAAGCTATTTCTAAGGCAATAGATGAAGCCAAGAATAGTACTGATAAACCAACATTAATTGAAGTTAAAACAGTTATTGGAAAACATTCTAGTTTAGAAGGAACTAATTTTGTACATGGTGCTTCTTTAAGTAAAGAAGAAATTACAGCTATTAAAGAAAAACTTGGAGTTAGAGATATTCCATTTACAGTATCACAAAATATATGTGACGACTTTAGATATTTTATTGAAAAGAGATGTTTATCTTTATCTGAGAAGTTTGATAAGACAGTTGCGACTTTATCAGAAACGGAACAAGAAGAATTAAAATTCTTTATGGGTAATGATAAGGCTTTACCTATTAAAAACTTTATTTATACGCCTACAGAAGATTTATTAGAATCTCCTCGTGATACTTCTTCTAGATTACTTAATTCAGTTGTTAAAGAGTCGCCTTTTATATTAGGGGGTAGTGCGGATTTATTTGGTGCTAATAAGACTTATATTAAAGATGCAGGTGATTTTTCAGCTAATAATTATTTAGGTAAAAATATTTTCTTTGGAGTTAGAGAACATGCCATGGGTGCAATACTAAATGGATTAGCTTTATCGGGATTTAGAGTGTATGGTTCTACATTCTTAAGTTTTTCTGATTATATGAAGCCAGCTATTAGAATGGCAGCGATGATGAAGTTACCAGTTATTTATATATTTACACATGATTCGATTAGCGTTGGAGAAGATGGTCCTACTCATCAACCGGTGGAACAATTACTTGGATTACGTAGTACTCCTAATTTAGAAGTATTTAGACCAGCTGATGCTAATGAAGTAATTGGTTCGTATAAAGCCATTTCTGAAATTACTTCTGGACCTAGTGTTATTACATTATCGCGTAATAAATTGCCAATACTTGAAACTACTAATGTAGTAGGTGTTAGTCATGGTGGATATGTTGTGTTTGATACAGAAAGAAAACTATCTGGTATTGTTATCGCAACTGGAGAAGAAGTTCATCAAGCAATAGAAGTTGCGAAGAGATTACTTGTTAAGGGTATTGCGATAAGAGTAGTTTCAATGCCAAATTTAAATAGATTTTTAAAACAAGATGAAAAATATATAGAAAGTGTTTTGCCAGTAGAAGTTAGAAAAATAGTAGTAGAAGCTGGATCATCATTTTCTTGGAATAGACTGATATTTAATGATAAATACTTAATTACATTAGATACATTTGGTGCATCTGGTAAAAAAGATGATGTTTATAAAAAATTTGGATTTGATGTAGATAGTTTAGAAGAAAAAATAGAGAACTTATTAAAATAAAATTCGATAAAATACGACTTTCATAATTGATACTATATACTTGGTGATATTATGAGAGTCTATTTTATTTTTGATATAAAAGAACAATTTATAAGTTTGTATCAGAATAATTATCGAGTTTTATACAGTATATTAAGACAACTATATTATTTAGATAAAGAAGAAATAAATTTTGCATATACTTTATTTAGTCAACTTATTAATAAAATCGACAAGAGTACTATTGATAGACAGATATTTTTAAAGTGTCATAAAGATATTCCATATTCAAAAAGAGGTAATATACATTATATTAATAATTTATATAAAGATGAAGTAAGTAGACTTATTATAAAAAGGAGTTATATTAGATTAGAGACTGAGCAATATAATTCTTCATTTTTTAAATTGTTAAATAATTATTCAAGTAATTTTTTTGTGTGTGATTTTAAAAATCAGAATTATTTCTTTTTGGATGACTTTTGTAAGAAAAAACAGTCGGAACTTTCGTCTTTTGCTTGATATAGCTTAGTTTAAATGTTACAATATTGTTGTAATTATTAAGGAGATGATTTTATGTTACATGATATTTTATTAGTTCTTCTTGGATTGGTTATAGGAGCTGTAGCTGGTTTCTTTATAGCACGTAAAGTTATGGAAAAATATTTAAAGAAGAATCCGCCTATTAATGAAGATATGATTAAGGCTTTAATGATGCAAATGGGAAGAAAGCCAAATCAAAAGCAGATTAATCAAATGATGAAGGCTATGGAAAAGTATCAATAGTATACTTTTCTTTTTTTCTTGTTTGTTTTATAATTATCTTGGTGATCTTATGAAAGACTTTAAAGAAAAGTTAGCTTTAGTACCAACTAAACCTGGTAGTTATCAGATGAAAAATAAAGATGGTGTAATTATTTATGTTGG
>CAVIRY010000050.1:0-6279 GCA_963645255.1 bacterium | reverse complement strand
AAAAAACAGATCAATATAATCATCCAATGAAAGAATACAACTTCTATAGTAAAGAAATAGACGGCAGATTTAGAGTGAGAAAGACATCTTCCTCTGAAGTTTCTAAATGTATGATTACTTGGAAAAGAAGATTACCAAGTACGACAAAAGAACTAATTCATACTGAAGAAGAAGTAGAGGTAAGTATAGATCCAAATGAATATGATAATCTAATACATTTACTACAAAATGTAATTCATTTAGATTTAGTAGAAAGTTATGAAAGATATCGAAGTGTACATTCAAATAAAGAAATAGAAATTGTAGTAGATGAATATCCATTTGGAATAGCCCTAGAAATAGAAGATAAAACTCATACAGATAAAGCCAAGGAAATAATCAATTACTGGCTAGAAAAACTAAATTTAAATATAAACGATGCTTATCAATTGTCCTGGGACGATAAATATAGTGAAATATGTAAAGAACAAGGAAAAGAAGTTTATAATATCGTTACTTTCGATAAAGACATGCCTAGTATTGAAACTGAATTTTAAAGGGAAATATATCCCTTTTTTCTTGCTAAAAACAAAAACTTATGGTATAAGAATTTTGTCGCTTAGCAAATGAATATAATAAATAAGAGGAGGAAAATAAACATGGAAGAAAAAACAACACCTTTAATAATCTACTATCACTGTCATCCTGGTTGTCCACAATTAGTAACATATTGTGATATAGTAGAAACAGAAGAAGAATATAATTATCCTACAAAAGAATTGCCAGTTATAGTTAGTCTAAATCAAGAATTACCATATTTAGATGCTGACTTAAAAGAAAAAACAACAACTAAAACAATAAGATATATAGTAGGAAAAATTGAACCAGCTGATAGGGCACTTACATTTGAGACTGAAGAAAAAGTAGATGAGTTTTTAGCTGAATATCCAGAAGGCAAAGTAATTAGTTATACTTCACCTAATGGAAAAGTATATACAACACCAAAGACAGATTGCACTAAAGCTTTCGCAACAAGAGAAGATTTAAAACAAGGTGTAGATGAGTTTGTTACTAGATTCTTAGGATTATCAAACGCAAAAGAAATTGAATGTCATAGTTCTGTAGGAGAAAGGAACAAACTATATATAAAATAAGATGATAAAAACATTCTTTTGTAGAATGTTTTTTTGTATATTGATACAAAGGTATTGCTTTCTATAAAAAAGTTATTTTTATTCGAATAAATGATACAACCATATATTGACAAATTTTTAAAAGATGATAACATAGTAAGCAAAAAGAAAAGGAGAAAATAATTAATGAAAAAATACATATTGTCTATATCTTTTTGCTACCATGATTCTTCTATAACCATAGCAGATAACAAAAAAAATTCTTTTACATTTGGAATACGAAAGAATATGTAGAAAAAAACACGCAAGATTTAAAAATATAGATGAAGTAGAAAAATTAATATTGCAAGCTTTACAAAGTTTAAAAATAAGTATAGATGATATATCGGAGTTATTAATAACTAAATGGAATAATCTATATGGTTCAGATGAAGTAACTATTTTAGGAAGAAAGTTTAAAGCAAAGTTAACTGGACATCATAATAACCATATTGGAACGTCATATCCTTCTAATTTTAAAAAATGTGTCATTTTATGTTCTGATGGTGGTTCAGAAGACGGATATACTAAACTATACTATAAAAAAGGTAATAAAGTATGGTTGGTTGAAGACCTAGATAATATGCCTTTTACAGGTAAATTTTATGGAACTATCGCCCAAATGATAATAGAGCCAAAAGGAAGCAAAGCACATACAAGTGGAGTAGGAAAGCTAATGGGACTAAGTTCATATGGAAAATATAACAAAAAAATAATGCAACTAATAAAGACAAATGTTCAAGATATTAACCAGTTATACTTTGATAATGTTGACGGTCTTCTGAAGACTTTTAAATTAAGACCAATATATACAGAAGTATGGAAAAATCCATATAAACAAGATATTGCATTTAATGCACATAAATTCTGGGTTGATAGTTGTGCAGAGTATTTAAAAAAACATAACGAATTTTCAAGAAATATATGTCTTGTTGGTGGGTGTGCATTAAATATTACACTTAATTCAAAACTATTAGATGAAAAAATTTATGATAACGTTTATGTTAGTCCCATTTCAACAGATTCAGGACAATCCCTGGGGGCAATTCTATACAACCATCCAAGCATAAAATGTGATTATCCATATTTAGGCAATGGAATAGAGTCTAATTCATTGTATGATGAAAAAGTTATTGATGATTTACTTGAGGGAAAAATTATAGCGTGGCATCAAGGAAGAAGTGAGATAGGGGCCAGAGCATTAGGGCATAGAAGTTTTATAGGGTTACCAAATACAATGAAAATGAAACAAAAAATAAGCGAGGAAATCAAAGGTAGAGAACCATATAGACCTGTCGCAGCTGTCATTCCTAGGGAACTTGTGAGTGAGTACTTTTATCAAGATTATGATTCTCCATACATGACGTTTTGTGCAAATGCAAAGAGTATAACAAAAAAATTGGCTCCAGCAATTGTCCACGTCGACGGAACTACAAGGGTTCAAACCTTAACGAAAAATGATAATCCGGTCTTATATGATATGTTATATAAGTTAAAAGATAAAGGGTTAGCCCCAATACTAATGAATACCTCACTAAATGTAATGGGAGATCCAATATGTGATAGCGTTGACGACACTATTGAAACATTTTTGAAAAGTAAGGCGGATACATTGTATATTAATGGTACAGAGTATAAAAATGAAAAATTAATATCATTGATTATACCGACATACAAAAATGATCACAAGCTAAAGACGTTATTAAACAGTTTGAAAGAAACAAAAATACTTGAAGACAGAAATATAGAGGTAATAATAATTCAAAATCATTATTCAGATAAAACATTCATCAAAACAAAAAAATTTGAGGAACAATATAATGTTAGTGTATTTCATGAACCAAGACAAGGAAAATCATTTGCCCTAAATTATGGAATAAAAAAGGCAAATGGAAAGTATATAGTGAGTACAGATGATGACACAATTATAAGTGATGAAAAATGGTTGTACAAATTTGTGGAAGAATTTAAAAAGAATTCAAATCTTGGGTATTGCTCCGGAAAAGTAAGCATGTATAGTAAGACATCAAATGCTTATTCTAAGGTATGGGAACAAAAGGGCGGTTTGAGTAAAGGAAATAAAATTAAATATTGGTCTAGAAGATACCTAAAAAATTTCAAGCATAAATTTATTCCTTGGAAATTACACAAGATGTGTGCAGGAGCAAATCAAATGATTCCTAAGGAAGTTTTACTTGAAGTCGGTGGCTATGAAGAATTTTTAGGAACAAACAGCAATGTTGATGGCTTAACATTAGAAATAGGATACAAAATAGCACAAAAAGGATATGAGTTATTGTACAACCCAGAAATACAAATATATCATCAGCATCCAACAACAGAGAAAGAAATAAAACAAAAATTATATCGTTATGGAATGCAAGATACAGGTGTTAGCATGTTTATTTTTTTAAAGTATAAGGATTATCGGTATTTATGGTGGGCATTGGTTGGACATGAGTTGTATACTATAAAAAAGATATTAAGAAGAATCTTCAAAAAATATAATTTGCCAATTAGCTATACAGTTCACAGTTTAAAAGGAAATATAAAAGGATGGCAAGTATGTATTAAGAATTATAGGAAGCAAAAAAAAGATGGAAAGTATATTTAACAAAAGTATAGAAAATGATTCAATTATAGCTGGTAAAAAAGGAAGAATAATTACAATAGAAGGAATTGATGGCTCGGGAAAGACAACATTAGCACAAAGTGTTGTAAATGAAATTAATTTTGCCGGGTATAAAGCCTGTATCTTCAATACATCATCTGGTTTCAATGTATTTTGGGATGTGGTAAATGGTTGCGTAAGAAAAAAAATTATTACTAGAGATGAAAATCAAATCTTTCATAATGTTTCCTTTTTGACATACTTAAGAACGATATTTCCAGAAATTCTAAACCACAATGATTTTTTAGTAACTGATTGGTATATATATGGAAAAATGGTTTTGTCAGAACTATACAGCGAAACATCAGCGCCTTCATCTCTAAAGGTTTTAGAAAGTGCTTTATATGAGGGCAAAATCATTGAACCGACCTTTCCGTTCTATCTAGATGTTCCACCTGAAGTTGCATTTCAACGTATTCAGAATAGAAAGGATATACCGGAAGAAAAGGAAAACTTAGAAATGTTGAAACAAGCCGCTTTAATATGGAACAAATATATAGATAAATATGATATTGAAAGATTGGATGGAACACAAAATGTAAAAGTATTAACCAAAAGTTTAATTGATAGGATACAACTATAAAAAATATTAATTATAAGGAGAAAAGAATGAAAAGTATTAGTATAACTATGGTAACAGGTAATTTAGGAAAGTGGAAAATAGCATCTGAAATATTTAGTAAATACAAAATTAATTTATTGCATGAAAAAATGGATACACCAGAAATACAGTCTCAGAGTGTAGAAGAGGTGTCAGAGTATTCGGCATTGTATGCAGCAAAAAAGTTAAACACGCCAGTAATTAAATCAGATGTAGGTTATTATATAGAAGAATTAAACGGATTTCCAGGACCATTCCTAAAATATATTAATAGCATGTTGACAAGTGAAGACATTATAAAATTGATGGTAAACAAACATAATAGAACAATTAAATTAAAGGAATGTTTAACATATGCAACTCCAGAAGGAGAGGTAAAACAATTTTTGAGTATAGAAGAAGCAACAATTAGTACTGAGCCAAAAGGTAAAGGAAGTACTTTTGATAAAATCGTTATATTTAAAGGTCAAACACTTCCAAAAGCAATGAACAGTGAAGAAGAAAACTTTAAACATTTTCAGGAACAACTAAAAATATATGATGAAGTGGCAAAATATCTTACTAACAAGGAAGGAGAAATATAAATATGAAAAATATTAATGGTGAAAAAGTAAGACTCACAAGCGAAGGATATGAGAAGTTAAAAGAAGAATTGCTAGAACTAAAAAAAAGATATGATGAAAACGAACTCGCAATGAGTCAATCTTTTCAAAGTGCAGCAGGAGATGGTGCTCACGACAATGGAGAATTTGAAGCCTTACAAAAAGAGGAAAAATTGTTAGTAGCACAAATGAACCAATTATCAAGAAGAATGGAAATGGCAAATATTATTGATATTCCAACATTAAGTGACGAACAAGTAAACATTAATGATACAATTCTATTGAGAATGACGTATGCTGCTGATGATATAGAAGAAGGGGAGTATAAGTTGGTTGGTACTGATGGGAACTCGCAAATAAATGAAATATCAATAAATTCGCCAATAGGAAAGGCTATTTTTCAAAGGAAGATTGGTGAAGAATCTCCATTCAGGGTCAAAGAAGCAACATATAAAGTAAAAATTTTAGAGAAAATACGAAAGAATGGATAAATTATATACAAAAGAGTTATTTAAAAAGTGTAAAGTTGTTCTAAGTATATTAGAAAGCTATAGGAGAAAATGCATTATTTATGTATATAAAAATACTCAGTATACAGTTGACAAAACGGCAAAAATGAAGATTAAAAACAAGTTTGGAATTGGACGCAATATTGGATATACAGGCAAATTAAATACAATTTTCATAATGCAAAAAAACTCTAAACTAAATATAGATGGAAAGTTCTATTTATATACAGGCTCAAAAATAGTAGTACATGAAAATGCAACATTAAATATTGGCGATGGAAGCTTCGTGAATGTAGATTCTAAAATATATTGTAAAAAAAACATTACAATAGGTAATAATGTTTTTATAGGAGAAAATGTAATAATCCGAGACACAGATGAACATTGCATTGATAATAAAACTAGTTCTATCCCAATTACAATAGGAAATAGCGTTTGGATAGGAATGAGATGTACTATTTTAAAAGGTGTGACGATAGGAAATAATGTAGTGATTGGTGCAGGCTCCGTAGTTACAAAGAACATACCAGATAATTGCCTTGTCGCAGGAAATCCCGCAAAAATAATCAGAAATAATATAACGTGGAAATAAATTGAAGAGGCTAAATAATTTTAAGAGAAATATTTCTCTTTTTTCTTGTCTTGAAAATAAACATATGTTATATTCTTGTCTTTGACAGTTGTTGTATAAAAAAAGCTTGCATTCCCTTTGTTTATAAGGGTTTGCAAGTTTTTTAAATCCTGC
>CAVIRY010000049.1:0-3136 GCA_963645255.1 bacterium | reverse complement strand
CTTTTTCAGTTATTGTATATATTCCGTCATCTTGTTCTAGATAAATTTTATAATCTTCACTACCTAATTCAGCATAAACAAGCTTACCAGTTAATGAATAATTTAATATTAAATTAGTACTTTCAGTGTTATAATATGATGAGTTTTCTTTTAAGTATTCTAAAATTTCTTTTATTTGGTCTTTCTCATAGTCATTTTTTGTGTAAACATTCAATATATAGCCAAACGACTCTAAAAATTTATCGTCTTTTTTTAGGATATCTATCATTTTATTTTTTATTTCCATAATTTCTTTTGCACTAATATTATCAGTTAATTTGGTAGTTAATACTTTTTTACCATTGATGTCTTTTAGTTCTATAGATTTTTCTATTTTACTAGTGTCGTAACTATTTTTAAAAGATTCAATTATTTTTTGGGTAATATAAGATGCGTTTTTTACCATGTCACTTGTTTTATCGAATGTTTCTGTACTAATATTTATAGATGTTTCTTCATTTGATAAATCAATATAATAACCATTGTCAAGGTCGTTATCTGTACTAAGATATAATTTGTTACTGTTATCCATAAGCATAATTCCTGAATATTCTCCGGTTATGTAATTTGCACCATTAAATGATAAATAGATAAGTTCTTTTGACTTATCAATTCCTGCTTTTCCATTGATAATAGAAGATATTTTTTCTTCACCATAATTTACAGAATATTCATATGAATAATTTGCTGCTATGGTATTGTAATCTTTGGTAAATATTTCTGATCTTTCTTCAATAGTTTCTGATGCATATGTTGATAATTTATCTATGGTTTTTTTGAATATTCTATCTGGTGTAAAATATAGAGAATAGAAAACAAATATTATAAATAACAAAGCAAGAAAAGATAGAATAAATGTAAATACTGGTCCTTTCTTTTTCTTTTCTTTTGGAGGACCAAAATTTAATACTTGATTATTATTAAATTGTTGCTGCGCTGGAGCATTAGTATTAATATTAGTAGTTATTGTATCATTTACTGCTAATTCTTCTTTTGTTTGAGATGCAATTGCTACAGACTGAATGTCATTGTTTTTTTCTTCTAATATAGCCGGGGCTAGGGTTGGGTCTTGTTCATTGGTTTGCACTAATGAAGGGTTATCTGTTAGTATTTCCATTTCAGCTTGACTAACTTCTTCTATACTTTCTTCATCATTTTTTTCTTGGTCAGTGATATTTTCAATAGGCGTGTTATTAGTTTGTTCTTCATTTTTTAAATTCAAATCTTTACTTTCCTCATTCATCTTTTTACCTCTTTCTATGCTTTTTAACACTAAAGCTAAGATAAATAAATAATTCTAACGGTTTACAGGCAAATTTTAGCTCTAGTTTAAATAAATTGATTGTTTTTTATTCAAATACAATATTTTAAAAGTTTCACATCACTCTACTCTTTAGTTGTATTTTACTATATCAAGTCTGTTTTATCAAGAACGTGGAGTTTTTTTCTTTAGTAAAGACCTTTTAGGTATTATAAGCATATATTATTTTAGGAGTTGATATAAATGTGTGATGAAAATTGTTACGAAAAAAAAGGGTTGAGTCCAAGACTTTGTTATATACCTGGTCCCACAGGTCCAAGAGGTGCTCCCGGTACTTCTCCTGTTAGTGTATTTGGACGCAAATTTGATGATTCTGTACAAAATATAAATTTATTACCAGATACTTCATTTGTCATACCAATTTCTAATAATGGAGATAGTTCTCTTATTAATATTGATGTTGAAAATACTCTAACAATTACACAAGATGGCAACTATAAAATTGACTATTTCTTTTCTGGAATATCACATGAAAATGCTAATATAACGGTTGAAGTTAAGCAAAATGATGAAGTCATTAATGGGACTAGTATTGTAAGAGATACTATTGCTGATGCGACTACTGATTTTGTTGGTAGTACTATTGCCTTTCTTTCTGCTGGGGATAACATTAGTATCTCAATTACTTCTACATCGACTGTTACTATTTCTCCAGTTATTGGGACTAACGCTTATTTAAATATATATAGATTGTAAAGGAGTTAACTTTTAAATGGTAAAAAAAGAAAAAGAGTGTTCTTTAATAAAACATAAAGCATGTTATTTTTTAGGTCCCACTGGTCCCACTGGTCCAAGAGGAAGTAATGGTCCTGTCTCTATAAAAATTGGGAAAACTGTAACGGCTAATCCTGGAGAAGCTGCCTTGGTTATTAATTCTGGAACCGAAAAGGACGCAATATTTGATTTTGTTATTCCGGCGGGCATGATAGGTCCTACGGGCCCGGCCGGAAAGCAAGGATTACAAGGTATTCAAGGATTGCAAGGTATTCAGGGACCGCCAGGTATTAAGGGCGAACAAGGTATTCAGGGTCCCGTTGGCAAACAAGGTCCTGAAGGTCCTCCTGGTGTTTCTGGTATGGATGGGGCACAAGGTCCTCCCGGGCCTAAGGGTGAAGTAGGCCCTCGTGGCTTGCAAGGAGAACAAGGTATACAAGGATTAACAGGCCAACCTGGTCCTCCTGGTCCCGAAGGAAAACAAGGAAATCCCGGTCCTGAAGGTCCGACTGGACCAAAAGGTGAAGCTGGTCCTCCTGGTCCTAAAGGCGATCCTGGCACAACTTTTGATATCTATGGCGAGAGATTTTCTAGTTCTACGCAACAGTTTTCAGTACGTTCTGGAGTAGAAACAACAATACCTCTTGATACTACAGGTCCTGCATTACACATTGATTATACGACCAATAATTCTATCAATATTAAAGAATCTGGTATGTATAAAATTAGTTACTTTTTAAATGTTGCTCCTAATATTGACACTCATTTTGTAATAAGTGTTCATAACAATGGTTCAAAGATTCCAGGTAGTGATATTTCAGGTGAAGGTACGGCAAATTTTATTGTAGGATTATATGGTACTGTAATAACGGGACTTACTCCTGGTGATATCTTAACATTAGTTGTGAAGTGCGATAGAAATACCGACTTATCTTTCAATGGTAGTACTAATGCTAAAATTAGTGTTATAAAAATAGGATAAAGCTACTTTCACAATATAAAAGTAGCTTTTAATTTCTTAATATTTTTTTGTAAATATTTTTTTTATAAAAAGTATTATTT
>CAVIRY010000048.1:0-4311 GCA_963645255.1 bacterium | reverse complement strand
TATAACAGATAATGGTGATGGTACATATAGTCTTACTGATGTCGTAACTGTAAAGAAAGTTGACTGGTATACAAATTATAATACATATACAAATTATTATATTTGCAAAGACTTAACTAGCACAATATGTGATAGTAAATATCTCATAACTTCAACCAATAACTATCAAATAACATATGACGGTACCTTTAATTATATTTATGGAAATGATGTTACTTGGGATGGAACAAAATACACTTTAACTGATACATATACTTCTACCTCAGGGTGGAATAATGACAAAACTATTCTCGCTAAAAGATATCATTATACATGTCTTAATACAACAGGTGAATGTACAGATGTTTACTATATTCATTATTTTGGTGATGACACAAGAATTTACTACTTAACATTATCTTCAGGTAAGAATATAGAAGATGCAAAAAATGAGATGTTTGCAAATACGACTGACTCCACAATAAAGCAAACAATTGATGCTTGGTACAAGGCTAATATGACAGATTATACAGAAAAACTAGAAGATGCCATTTGGTGCAATGATAGGACATTTGCGTCAGGTTCTCTAGTTGGAAAGGATGAGGATGCAGGAACTGAATATTCATATTTTAGTGCACGTAACAGAATATGGAACTTACATAGACCTAGTATAACTTGCATAAATCAAAAACACGATGGATTTACAGTGTCAACTTTATCTGGTGGTAATGGTGCATTAACTTATCCAGTTGGATTATTAACAGCAGACGAAGTAAAACTCGCAATGGGTTATTTATATACTGGACGATGGTATATACTTTTATCGCCTAACAGTTTTGGCGACACGGCTAGAATATTTAGTTATTTTGGAGTTTATGGTGATAAAAATCACGCAATGGTTACAACTCCTGATGGTGTAAGGCCGGCTGTCTCTCTTGCAGCAGGCACTAGAACTACAGGAGGAGATGGTACTAGTGATGATCCGTATGTAATTGAATAGAATATAAACTGAATATGAATTGAATATTTTTTCATATTCTTTTTTTTTGTATCATATATTTTAATAAAGCAAGGAGGAATTCATGTTATGAGCAAACAGAATTTATGGTTTTTAACTTTATTTAGTTTAATACTTGTACTTAGTGTTTATTATATTACTATGCCTAATGATTTACTTATTTCTAGTAATAAAGCTGAAGAAGAAGTTGCTGAAAGTGAAAAGACTACAATTGATGCGACTTCATCATTAGTTGCGATGAGGGTTAGTCTAGAAGAAGAAAGACAAAATGAGATGGATGTTTTACAAGAACTATTAACTAATGAAGCTAGTAGTGCAGAAGAGAAGAATAATGCTTATGAGAAATTAAAATACTTAAATGAGTTGCAAGGAAAAGAAGAAGAAATAGAAAAGGAGATAAAGAAGACTTATAATAATAACTGTTTTGTTAAAATAGATAATAGTAATGTCAACGTTGTTTGTGTTGCTGATAAGCATGATAGTACTTTGGCTAATAATATAATGAGGTTAGTACAAAAGTCTTATAAGAATAAAATGTTTACTACTGTTAAATTTCAAAAGAGTTAATTAGGTAAATACATACAACTTATTAGTCTTTTTTCATACAATATTCTAGGTGAAGTGAAAATGGCTAATACAATATTAACAGCTAGAGAAAAATCAGTCTTTGAGCTTTTAATAGTAAATAAAAGTACAAAAGAAATAGCTTATGAACTCGGAATTAGTGAAAAAACAGTTAGAAATCATATTTCTAATGTAATGCAAAAACTTGGAGTTAATGGTAGAGCAGGTGCAGTAGTAGAATTATTAAAACTTAAAGAATTATCATTATAATCGTGCTAAAATGGCACGATTTTTCATATACTTTTATAGGTGATTTTATGCTTAGAACTAAGGCATTAAGAAAAATATTTTTAACTACTTTAACATTATTTGTATTACTTATTGTTTTTACTATTACTAATTATAAGACTGAGAATGTATTAAAGACTAATTTAGAAATTGAAGATATAGCTGGATTTAAGACTGATGTTATTTATTTATTAAATGATAAAGGTTTATTGGTAAAAACTAAGATATTATTAGAAGGAAATACTGCTGAAGAGAAGATTAATAAATTACTTCTTAATTTAACAGAAGGGAGTTCTAATAGTTTTCCAGAAGGTTTAAAGAAACTTATTCCTAAAGGGACAATAGTTAATAATGTTATGGTTGGTAATAATTTAGTTACAGTTGATTTTTCTAAAGAAATACTTAAAGTTAGTTCTGATATGGAAAAGCCAATGGTAACAGCAGTTGTTTATAGTATATTGGAACTTGGTAATTATGAGGGAGTTAGTATATTAGTTGATGGTAAAGTATTAGATAAATATCCTAATTCATTAGAAGAGATTCCATCAGTTATTAATAAGAGTATTGGTATAAATAAGAATTTTAGTATTACTTCGTATAATAATATTAATAAAGTTGTGATATATTATTTAGAAAATATTGATAATAATTTATATTATGTACCAGTTACTAAGTATGTAAATGATGAAAGAGATAAGATTAAGATTATAGTTGAAGAGTTAGCTTCTAGTTATATATATGAAAGTAATTTGATGAGTTTTTTAAATAGTAATGTAGAACTTTTAGATTATAAGGAAGATAACGATATAATGTATCTTAATTTTAATGATTATTTATTTGATGGAAATGATAAGATATTAGAGGAAGTTCTTTATAGTTTGGCTTATTCTGTTTTTGATAATTATAATGTATCTATGGTTAGTTTTATGGTAAATGGGCAAAGAATTAATTATGTTGATAGGGAGGATAATGTGATTAAATAGGTGTGATATTTAGAAAAAGTATAAAAATAGATGATTTGTTTGCATAATTTAGATTTTATAGTATAATAAGTAGCATTAGGAGGACTTTATGAAATTTGAAGACAAAGAAAAAATAAGAAAATTATTAATAAAAAGTGTGCGAACAAAATTAATTGATGCACTTGCTGAACAGGAAAATGTTGTTAAACTTGAAGGATTTACTACTGAGGAGTTAGATGAGTTTCTCTTTGATTATGTAGATACTCATACTAGTATTAAACAGAAGAGATTCGCTTTACCTTTTGATGTTTTGAGAAAAATTGATATGTCTGATGTATCTTTTGATGATTTTGATTTAAAACAAATCGATTTTAGTAAATTTACTGGTGTTAGAATTGATCCTAATAAATTATATATGAAACAATGTGATGACGTTAATTTTTTCGGTGTTACATTTATGGACAAATTTTCAGATTGTTATATAGCATCGTGTGATTTTAAAGGAAGTAAGAATGCTGTTATTGATACAGCTAGACTTGGAGGATATAATTCGTTTTGTGATGTTACATTTGAAAGTCCAATTACAAATGGTAGCATTGGTTATTCTGATTTTACTGGTAGCAAAGGAGCTATTGTTGATGTAGATAAGGTTGATAAGCAAATAGATCATTGTTGTTTAAAGGATGCCAAAATAAGAGGTAGTTTTAATGGTTGTTGTATCACTGGCACTAATTTTTCTGGGGCATGTGCTGAAGATGGTAGTAAAATAAAAATTAATCCTAACCATATTGCTGATGATGCGATGAATGGAGAAGGAGAATATGTAAAGAATATTACGGGATGTAATTTTGATGGAGTAGAATTTACAGAAGAGTTTGGAATTTATACTGCATTTTTGATTAGAAATACAAGTTTTGCTGGTAGTGAAGGTGCAGTTTTACATCCATCATTTTCAATTTTTAATAATGACTATACGGGTGCAACTTTAAGAGATGTTAGTTTTGCACCTGGTTCAGATATTTTTAATGCAACGTTAAGGAAAACAGATTTTACTGGTAGTAAGGGAGCTGTTATCGATAGTTCACAAAAAGATATGTATATGGCAAATTTAACTGATGCGGCAATAATATTTAGTACTCCTGATAGAATTTTATCTGTTCCGGGAGTTAAGACAGCAACTTGTGATGGTAGATTATATTGCGATGTGTTTAAGGAAACTTACTCTAAAGAATTTGAGGAACCAGTAAAGGTTTATAGTAAAAAAATTGATGATGCTGTTCATAAAAGTAAAACAAATTAAAAAATTATGAGGGAAAACTTGTAAGATTAGAACTAGGAAATTTTGACGATATTTTATTTAGTTTTAGAGGTTTCTAATTTTAAGAAGAGTATCATTTAACAAATGTTAAATTTGATTAAAGCTATTCATTAGATAATATTTTAACGTTACAGTTCAGACTAGATGACTACAAAAACAGGTAGAATGTAAAAATTCTATCT
>CAVIRY010000047.1:450-3170 GCA_963645255.1 bacterium | reverse complement strand
CATATAAACCAAGTGTAGTATGTTCAAACGAAAGTAGAGATGGCTTTACAGTATCTACTAATTCAGGTGGAAATGGAAAGCTTACTTATCCAGTTGGACTACTAACTATGGATGAGGTGATGTTAGCAGGAGGAAACAATAATGTAAACTCAAAATATTATCTATACACAGGGCAAAACTACTGGCTCCAGTCTCCATCATACTACAGTAGTCATGCTCGTAATTTTGCCATTGCTTCTAATGGGGTCTTGGGACTTAATGAGTATGTTGAACGACTATATGGCATAAGACCTTCAGTCTCTCTTATACCAGGTATTAAATCTGTTGCTGGAAACGGTACAGCAGATGATCCATTTGTTATTCAAGATTATTGATAAATCATAATTATTAAAAACGACAGTCAAATGTGAAAAAAATCACTTAAAACGCTTGAAATGCACAAAAAGTATGTATAATAATCTTAGCAAATGAGAAAAATCATAATATAATATAATAGAATAGTATAGGAGGAATAAATATGTTAATAGGTTTTAAGGTGAAAAATTTTAAATCTTTCAAAGAATTACAGCATTTTTCTCTATTAGCTGGTAAAGTTAGAAACAATGATAATCATATTGTGGAAATTGGAAAACATAAGATATTAAAATTTTCTGGAATGTATGGCGCAAATGGTTCTGGAAAATCAAATTTTGTACTAGCATTAAGTATGGTACAAACTATTATAAATAAAGGCATCGGAACATTAATAAATAATTTATACTATAGAGGATCAGAAATTTTAAATAATGAAGATTCATATTTTGAATATGAGATTGCTTTAAATGACAAATTATATTCATACGGGTTTGAAATTAATATTTCGAGAAAAGAAATTATATCAGAATGGCTTATTGATATGACCAAAAGCACAGAAAAGATTATTTTTGAACGTGATTTAAAAAGAAATATAAGTAATACTGGTTATAAGAAAACTAATAGTATATTTTCAAATTGTCTTGCAGAAATGAAAAATAACAGAACTGAACTTTTTTTAAAAGAAATTATTAGAAGAATTTCAATGTCTAAAAATGAGGACGCCTTTTTTAATGATATTCTTAGCGTATATAAATTTTTAGTTTTTGATATGATTATTGTTAAACCACAAACTCATAAATTGTTTGATATTGATTATTATAAAAGAAAAGATAAGATACTTGAAATATTAGAAGCATTAGATATTAATATAACTGATATTGATAACGAAAAAACTGATATAAAGAATATTCAAACAAAGTTACCAGATAACGTTTATATGGACTTAATGAATGATATAGATTTAATGACATCAAGATTTAATAAAATTAGTTGTACTTTAAGAATTGAAAATGATTTATACACAATAAAAAAACATCAAGATGGGACATATGAGGTGAATACATTGAAATTCAAACATAAAAATAGTAATAGTTCTTTTGGAACTTATGAAGAATCTGATGGAACTATTAGAATACTCGAATTAATTGATATTCTACTTTCAAAAAATAAATTGTTTTTAATAGATGAATTAGATAGTAGTTTGCATCCAATTTTAGTTGATGGGTTATTAAGAATATTTTTGAAAGCAAATACTAGCAATCAATTAATTATCACAACACATGAGTTAAAGACTTTAGATTTTGATTTGATAAGAAGAGATGAAATCTGGTTTGCTGAAAAATCAGAGAATGGAGATTCGAAAATATATTCACTAGAAGAATTTAAAGATGTTGCAAGATTTGACAGAAAGATTGATAAAGCATATATGGAAGGTAGATTTGGAGCAATAGCCAAAATAAATACTGAGTATGAGAATTAAAGAGCCTTTTGCCCAAGAAAGACTATCAGAAGAAAAAAATTATAGAGCAAAATATTTTATTGCTTCTGAAGGTCAAATTACAGAACCTAGATACTTTGAAAAATTAAATCAGTCAATCATATCAGAAAATGTAACAATTATTAATATATTGAGAGATTATGCTAATTTAGGAAATAGTAATCCAACATATTTAATAAAATTACTGCAAGAATTTTTAAATAATGGAGATTCAGAAGTTACTGTTGCTGAGTTAAAAAATAGAATTGCAAACTGGAATCATGAGAATTTTGGTAAAATAGACGTGAGCATAATAAATGATGAATTGAATAAGATATATAAAACAAACAATTATAAAATTCCTCATGCTGAATTAGAAGATTTATTTATGCATTTATTTAAAAGTGATATTTATAAAGACTTAGCATCTCACTTTTCTTTATATTTTATTGCATAGGATGTTACTTATTCACCAACTACTGATTCATTAAACATGGTAATAGATCGTGATAAAGATAGTTTTACAGAAGAACAATATGATGAAGTAATAAATTTTTGCTATGAGAACAATGTTAATTTGTATGTTAGTAATCCAAATTTTGAATTTTGGTTACTATTACATTTTAAAGAAGTTGAATACGAAGATAATCAAAAAATGTTAGAAAATCCAAAAGTTAATAGTTCTAGAAGATATCTTGAAAAAAGATTATATGAAATTTGTAAATATAAAAAGACAAAGTTTTCATTTGAACCATTCGAAAAAAATGTATATGAAGCAATAAAAAGAGAAAAAAATTATGAAGAAAATATCAATAAATTAAAAAATAATTTAGGAACAAACGTAGGAAAACTTGTTGATCAGATAATAAAAATTGAAGATAAAAAGTAG
>CAVIRY010000047.1:0-440 GCA_963645255.1 bacterium | reverse complement strand
GACTAGGACAGAACTTTCTATAGAAATAATGTTATGGATTATGAGAAGACAAATGTTTATTGATGGTAATAAAAGAGTAGCAATGTTGTTTGCTAATAAGATAATGATAGATAATGGTTGTGGTATAATTTCTATTGCACAAGAGAATCAGCCAATGTTTTATGATAAACTAATTAAATTCTATGAAACTGGTGAAATGCAAGATTTAAAACAATGGATTTATGATACTAGTATTGATGGAATTGATTTGAATAGCAACGGGTAATATAATTCACTTTTTCAATTATTGAATTTTGAGTAAATAACTGATACAATGTAATTGTAGAAAAAAAAGTAAAGGTTTGGCGATAAATATGTTGACAAGGTATAAAATAAAGTCTATCCTTAGACAGACAGACAGACAGACAGACAGACAGACAGACAGACAGACAGACAGACAG
>CAVIRY010000046.1:0-5459 GCA_963645255.1 bacterium | reverse complement strand
GAATAAACACTGTATTTTTCTACCCAACTAAGTGCCCCATTTTCATACGCATCATCAAACCATCCACCAACGTGATCTTTTGCAGCCCATAGTTCCACATCCTCCATATCAAATCCGAAGAATGTTCCTACTGCAGCAAAAACATTAGCTCCAGTATCTACAATATTTTCTGCAACACTAACCATGCCTTCTGTTAAATTAAAAATCGCCATAGTTCCAGTTCCAAGCATTTTTAAAGCTAAACTTCCATTATTATAATCTTCTATTATGTCTGCTTGCTTATCTAGAACTTTTATTAAATTAGTTATACTTTCTTTAACAGCTGGTGCATACGTATTCATATTTGATATATCTACATACCCATAAGCAGCATTGTTAACTATAGTTACATTATTTCCAATTTCATCACTAATTGCTTGTAATGTATTATTCGATATATTAGTTAATTCTTCACAAGCACCTTTAACTTCCTCAGGACTACTTTCATATCTATCACCAAACAATGAAATTAAACCTCCTAAGGCAACTGTTCCTACTATTGCTCCTACTAAAAACATATTTTTCTCCCTTTCTATGAATTTTGTTGCTGTTGTTGTGCTTCCTCTTGTTCTTTTTGTTGATTGTAAATTTGTCTGGCATATTCATATGCTTGATTCGCCGTCTCTATTGTCGCATTTTTAACTTGTTTAACCAGCTCTTCTATTTCTTCAAATTTTTGTCCCATGGTTGCACCGTCAATATCAAGTTTATCGGCTTTACAAGCATTCCTAGCCGACTCCAACTGTTCAATTACTTTATCATACTCACTAGCTGTTGCTTGTATTGCTTTACAACCATTTTTAATCGTAACAATATCAATTGCCATTTCCTTCATTCCCTTCTCCTAATGTAATATATAGCAAATAGAGAAAGGTTTTTTCTCTATTTACATTTCTCTATTTACTATACATTGCATTAAGCAATGTATTATTTTATTGTTGTTGACTGTATGCTAAAGCTTGTTCTACAGCCAAACGTAAGTTAGATGCACTTGCTTTCATTGCTTCAATAGCAGCTGGTACATCCCCTGTATAATAACTTTCCCATTTATTTCTTACTTCATCAGACCAAGTAGTCTCTACACCTGAAGGGATATTTCTTTTAATAGCAGCATCTAAAGTTTGTAGTGAATCACTTATAGCATTAATAATACTATCGATTTGTACAGCATCTTCTGTAGCTGCTCCTGGATTAATAGTTATATTCATAATTTTTCACACCTTTCTTAAATATTCTTACTTCATTGTTGATGATAACTCGCTTATCATGCTTGTAAATGCTTGTCCTTGTGCACCGATATACTCTAAAGCTTCATCTATAGTTTGTTGTAATGACTTAAAAGTTTCATCTTTAGCTTGGAATTTAGCTAATAAATCATTAGCAGGATCTCCTTGAATATCTCCTGATGTAATTTCACTAATTAAATTTTGTAGTCTTGCATAATTATTTTTGTATTCTGTTCCTGCAGTTTCTAGTGCATTTCTTAAATCATTTAATGCTGATTCTTCTACATGAATTGCCATAGGCCACCTCCTAATATTTTTTGTAAGAATATCTAACTTTGATTAATATGTCAACCGAAGCCATATCCTTATACTTAAATTATAATATTCTTTTATAGATAAGGCAAATGTTTTTTTTTATTTTACGCATTTATGTAAAGTAAGAATTCTACAACATAATAAAAAGCATTCATCTTCAGAATGCCTTTTTACTAAATTTCTCCTAAATCATCTAATGTTACTTCAAAATTTTCATCATCGTCATCTATTAAAATATTTTCAGAAGGATCTTGCCATTCTTCTGCTGATATATTATCTTTATTTTCATCTGTTTCTTCAAAAAATTCCTCATATTCATCTTCATTTTGTTCTTCGTCATTATCATTATTTTTCTTATTATCTAAATAAACCTTTGTACCTACACCAACAGCAGTAGCAGCACCTACTCCTGCTAATACAGGACCAAGGTTAATACCAGATGATTTTTTATTTTGTGAAGCAACAGTTGTCGTATTTATAGTTATTGGCTCTAAATTTTCTTCACCAGTTTGCTCTTCAACACCAGGAACTGTCTCAGCTGTTTCTATTGAACTATTTTCCTCAGGTATCGTAAATTCACTAGAATTAGCATGAACTGACGAATTATTCCAATCAGTATTATTCCATGAAGGGTTATTAGATTTATCAGTATTAATCAAATCATTATTATCAAATGGCTTTATTGGTTTTATATCTATATTAATATTTTTATCTTCTTTTTCAGTATCCTTATTATCATCATTATCTGGAATAACTTTTTCTTCTTCAGTCTTCTTATCATCTATATTAGTATCTTCTTTTTCTTCCTCAGACTTCTTTTCTTCTTTTTCCTCATTTTCTTCATCTGAATTATCTATTACAGCAGGTACTATTGGAACAACTTCAGGTATTATATCTAATGTTGGTGATACTATTTGACTTGGCAATTCCTGTGATACCGCAAATTTTTTACTTATTTCTGTTAAAGCATCCCAACGTACTTGTCTAGTCTTTAATCTAGCATCTTTTAAAGACATTAAATTACTATTAACATTATCAGCAGAAGAAATCATTGTAACTAAACTATTATTTAAAATATTTAATCCTATTTTACTAGTATAAGAATCAAACACTTGACCATTAGAAAAATTAATCTCTAAAGCAGCTCTTTTTAAATTATTAAGCATACTTAATACACTTACAAAGTTAATATCATTTAATGAATACTGACCAGATACTCTTTCATATTCTTCTTCTACATTTTTTTGTTCTGCTACTGAACTATTTTTATAAATATCAAGTAAAGCTTCTCCATAAGCTATACCTTGTGCTCTTACTAATAATTCATTCAACATTTGATCTAATGCTGTACAATATTCAAATAAACTATTTTTTCTTATTAATCTTGTATATTCAAATAAACTATTAACATAATCATTCATTTCATTTTTTGCTTGAGTCATTTCACCTATGCCCTCATTAACTCTTTGAGAATTAAAATGAAATGATGTTAATCCTACATTATCCATATATATTCCCTCTTTCTCTTATAATCCCGGTATATGTGTTCTATCATCACTATTTAAAAAACCAACTTTTCTATTTTCGGTTTGTTCTTTTAAATAATGTAAATATGCATTATAAGACTCATTTTTTAATTTTGTATATCTTGTAGCTTCATTTCGTATTTGACTAATTATATCTTCATAATCTGCTCTTAAAACATCAAGTTCTTTACTTAATGCTTCTATAACACCATCAAATGCTTGTCCATTAACAGCTAAATTACCTGGTCTACAATCATCCGCAACTCCTTCTAATTTTTGTTTTATACTTTTTGTATATTTATCAATTTCATTTTCTAAGTTATTAATATAACGTTTTAAATTTTCATCTTCACCAGTTTCTAACTGTGACTTTTTTGTAATACTAATTGTTTTATAATGAAATGTTCTAGTATAATCTGTCATCTTTTCTTTTTCCTTTCTTATTTTATTTATTTATTACCTCTTCATAGACATTTTTCAATTGTTGTCCAACTTTCTTTATATCTCTTTCTTCAGCAACTTTATAAGCATTTTCTCCTACTTTCTTAAGCTTACCAGATAAAATTCCTTTTATTTTTTCTTCAAATTCATCTACATTTTTGGCTTTGTAAACATTTTTACCGTCTTCTAACATTTCTTCAAATATTGGTATATCTCTAATTACTGCTGTTGTTTTACAAGCACAAGCTTCTATTATAGGAATTCCCTCTGTTTCTTCGTATGTTGGAAATAGATATACATCACACCCATTCATAGCGTCTTTTATTACTTGTTGCTTTACGTATCCAGCAAAAACTAAATTATCTAATTTAGTATTAACAGCTTTTCTAACATCTTCTGTTGCAGCTGCTAAAGGACTATAACCAAACCAGATGAATTTATATTCTGGCATTCTTTTAGCTAATTCTACAAAATCTACTATACCTTTCCTAGTAATATATAAACCTATTCCAATTATTACTTTATCTTCTTTTTTATAATTATACTCTTTTCTAAATCTTTCTCCAGCCGCTTCATCTTTTTTAAATAAATCTAATTCTATACCATTAGATATAGCATATATTTTTTTCTTAATACCATATCCCTCTAATAATCTTTTTGAATATGGCGTTGGTGTTACTATAACATCTCCTAGACTATAACACTTTATTAACCAACGTTTAAATAATGGTGCTAGTTGTTTACAAAAGATAAATCCAGAACGAAAGTCTTCTTCTGTACTATGGGCATGGTAAACTACTTTTTTTCCTTTTCGATGAGCCTTTTTTGCTAGATGATAAGATCTTGGTCCATAAAAATTAATATGAATAATATCATAATCATCTTTTAAATTAGTTGTATATTCTACATTCGCCGATTCTAAAGCTTTCATTTGATGTTTAATTGCTTTTCCAAGTCCAGAATTAGAAGTCATCTTTTCGCCTTCTGTATATAATAATACTTTCATTTATATTCCTCCATTATTGTACCCTATGACCACAGTGTCCACAAAAAACACCTGTTACTTGTGATCCACAATATCCACAGTATCTATTTTGCCAATATAATGAACGATTATTAGTCGCTACTAATTTTAACCTTTTTATTGAATTTATATACATCCAAATTACAAATACTAGAAAAATCAAAAGAAAAAGTTTATTTCTTGTAAACAAACAAAAATCATATGTCCCATGTAAAATTGTTGGTATTAATAAACTTTTTAAAAGATATTTTTTCGACTCTTCTTTTTGATTTTGTAATTCAGATATTTTAGCTAGACTTAGGTAATATCCCATAAATAATCCATCGCAAGCATGTCCAGGTACAGCTAAAACAGCTCTTAAGACACCTGTTGTGATACTTGCTCCTATTGTATCATTTCCAAAAACATATAATATGTTTTCAAAAGCAGCAAAACCTAAAGCTACAAATACTGAATATATTATAATGTCATATATTTCATCAAACTCATTATTTTTATAGCCAAAAGCATAGGTCATTAATAATTTTGCACTTTCTTCTACTAATGCAACTCCAATAAAGGCATATACTAATAATTCTAAAAAAGTTGTTTTTGGAGTACTTGATGAAAGTACAGGAAAAATATCATCTAATATACTAGATACGAAAAGGACTACAAAACATGATAAAACTCCAAATATAAATAGTTTTACAAGTACTGCCGTTGGCTCCTTATTTTTATCTTTTTTATTAACGTACTTACCAATAACTAATACTGGCAATATAGCTAAAGCTAATAAAAAATTCAACATCATATTGTAATTCCTCCCCATATCATATATTTTGATTATAACATATTTTTTTATTTTTATATGTTTTTTTTAAATAATGTAGATATTTAGTTTTAAGC
>CAVIRY010000045.1:0-3448 GCA_963645255.1 bacterium | reverse complement strand
TGCGAAGGGAAAAAAACTTTTTACTACTGAAAGTAAAGTAAATGTTTCGAATAACCCTTCTACTATTTTAGGGTGTTGGGTTATTAATCATAATTTTAATGGTGTTAAGTCAGGAGATAGTATTAAAATAAATGGTAGCTATGATGTTAATATTTGGTATTCTTATGATAATGATACTAAGACTGAAGTTATTAAAGAAACAAATAATTATAGTGAAGTAGTTCGCTTAAGAGAAAGAGAAGAAGAGACTACTAATGAAGAAATTATTGTTAGGAGTTTAAAACAACCTAGTTGTGTTAAGGTTGATATAGATGGTAATAGTATTAATTATATAATTGAAAAAGAACTTGGTATTGAATTAGTTGGTGATATAAAAATGAAAGTTGAAGCTAATGATGATGAAGATCCTTGGGATGAAATTATAGAAGAAAAACAAATTAATGAAGAAGTTGATAAAAAAATAGATGAGGTAAATGAGGAGTTTCTTCAAGAAAATGAATAATTATATTTAGAATAACACTTAATTATATAGGTGTTATTCTTTTATTGACTTTTATTATTTAACAAGTTAGAATAAGCTTCATTGGTGATGATTAATGTCTAGTTTGAAGGAAAATGAAAAGTTAGCTGTTGATATTTGTAATAATAGAGCAGGATTTATACCATTTAGAAAAATATATGCTACTTCTAATGAACGATTAGATGCTGTTTTTAGAGGATTTGATCTTAAGGATAAAGATGTTTTAAGTGTACTTGGTTCTTCTGATCATGTTTTTTCGGAGTATTATTTAGGTGCTAAAAGTGTTACTACTTTTGATATTAATGAGTTAACAAAGTATTATTATTATCTTAGAAAATGGTCTTTAATTTATAGAGGTGTTGATGTACCATATGGCTATAATATAGATTGGTTTGTTGAATTATTTAATGAAGTTTTGGTTAAAAGTGAATTAGAAGAAGAGGCTCTTTCTTTTTGGAAATATTTAAATAAGAAGGTGCCTGATTATATGAATAAATTGTTTTTAGGTGGAGCTTCTTCTAATAGAAGTGTTCCTTATGAAAATGATTTAGAGGGTCTTATTTCTATTGTTAAAGATATGGACATTGATTTTTCTAAAATTGATGTATTTGATTTTTTTGATTATGATAAGACATTTGATGTTATTGTTCTTTCTAATATTTTAGATTATGCTACTACTCCTTCTGCTCTTGTGATGAGTCGTGATAATTTAGTTGATCATTTAAATGATAATGGTATAGTTATTTGTAGTTATTTATTTTCTGGATTTGGATATGGTGATAATGCTAAGACTAGGCTTCAGGATGATATTTTTTCTAGGAGTTTTGAGGTTGTTGAAGGAAGTAGTTATCCTAATCCGTATTATCCGACTAAATTGGTTCCTGCATCATATGTTTATGTGAAAAAATAGGTTGATTTTGGGTGGCTTGTATTATAATACTTTCATATGTTATAATATTAGTGGAGGGTGAAGGTGCAAGAATTAAAAAAGTTAATAACATTAATACAGCAACAATATGATTTAATTAATAAAAAATGGCTTGATGATGAAAACTATCATCCTTTAAATATGAAGAAAAAAAGGGTCGAAGATGTCTATAATGATGAGACACTTTTGCAATATGTATTTAATTATAGAAAATTTATTAATGATAATGTAGCTGAAATGGTAAAATTAATTCAAAGTGAAAATTTTGAAAATGTAGTTAATACAAGAGTTAAGGCGTTAAACTCAATACAATATAAAATTCATAATTATGAACTTAATCATGAAAACGGAAAAATTCCATTAAAGAAATGTTTAAATGATATTTTTGGTATTAGAATGATTTTTAATGATAATATTAATTATAATGAAGTAAGTTCTTTTATTGAACGTGAGTTTCCAGAATTAAAATGTATAAGTTCTGTTAGAGGTAAGTATGTTGCTATACACATATATTTTGGAAATGATGACAATATGAAGTTTCAATGGGAATTACAGTTATGGGATAAAAAACATGAGAAAACTAATTTGGAATCTCATGCAAAATACAAACAAGATTATACTAAATGGGAAAAAGGAATATATAAAGGAGGTGGATTTTCATGGTTAAACACTTTATAGTAATGGCTAGTGCCTATTCGTTGGGAAAAAGAATTGCTTTAGATTATTTTGATGATGATATTTTACAAATGGATGTAATTCAAAAAGAATTAGATTATATAATCGATAAATGTGGCGAAGATGTTCCAATATCAACTCATTTTATTCAAACTGAAAAGCCAGGTTGGAACGAGGTTACTAAGTTAGATAAATTTTTCTCTGGGGTAAAACTTTTAGACACAAAGGAAGAATTTATTGATATTTTATTAAAAGATAGAGAATTAAAAGGAATAGATATAGCAAAATATATATTAACTAAAGTTCCTTGTACACATTTGAAATTAGAGAAACTAGTTTATATGTGTTATGCTGATTATTTGTGTAGTACTAAAGAGAAACTTTTTAATGATAGAATATATGCTTATAAATTAGGACCGGTTATTGAAACTGTTTATGAAAAATACAAAAAGGCTGGGCATGATGATCTTGCTGTAGAAGATGATCGTCGTACATATAATGAGACTGATAAGGTAATGCCTATCAGAAGTAGAATTTTATCTTCTAGTAATGGTTTGAAAAAGATAATTAGTATTGATAAAACTTTAGAAAAATATTCTAATTATTCTGCATCTTTTTTAGTTGATTTAACTCATAAAAATTCTACGCCTTGGTCTAAGTCTGGCGCTGGAAGGATAGCTAACAAATTAATAAGTGATAGTCTAATTTTGAAATATCATTCATTTGAAGAAATTTAAATTATTAAAAAAAATAAGATGTGTTATCAATATATGGTTGACATCTTATTTTTATTATTATATAATAAGTGCAGTCTATTAAAGAAATGGAGGGAAAAAGATGGCTGTTAAAATTAGATTAACAAGAATGGGTGCTAAAAAGAAACCTACTTATAGAATTGTTGCGACTGACTCTAGAAGTCCAAGAGATGGAAAATATCTTGAGCTAATTGGTATTTATCAACCTGTTGGAGAATGTGAAGTAAGAATTAATGAAGAATTAGCTATGAAATGGCTAAATAATGGAGCTATTCCAACTGATACTGTTAAAAGTTTATTTAGTAAAGCTGGTATTATGAAAAAATATGCAGATTCTAAAGTAAAGAAGGATAAGTAATATGGATTTAGTAACATTGACAGAAGAAATAGTTAAATCTTTAGTTAAAAATACCGAGGCAGTTAGTGTTAAGGAATTTCCTACTGAAGAAGATAACGTCATACTTATACAAGTTATTGTAGCTGAAGAAGATATGGGAAGAGTTATTGGTAAAAATGGAAGATGTGCCAACGCTATTAGAACATTGATTCAGGCTAGTAGTAGTTTAAAAG
>CAVIRY010000044.1:0-5802 GCA_963645255.1 bacterium | reverse complement strand
GAATTGTAGGGATAGATGTTGCAGCCGCAAAAAGTGCTATGGGGCTTGAAACAGCTGTTAATAAATTTCTGGCTTCAACAGGAAGAAGCATTGATCAAACTAAAGATCTTGAACAGGTATTGAAAAATATACATGAAAATGGTTATGGTGACAGTTACAGTGATATCTCTGAAAAAATGTCACTTGTTTGGCAAAACTTAGGTGATATTTCTAACGCGGATCTTCAAAACATAACAGAACAAGCATATTTGTTAGAAAATGTTTTCGGAATGGATTTTAGTGAGACATTAAGAGGCGTAAACTCTCTTATGGTTAACATGGGCTTAACTGCTGAACAAGCATTTGATTATTTGGTGGTAGGTGCACAAAGCGGTTTGGATAAAACTGGTGAATTGGCTGACAATATTGCTGAATATTCACAAATTTGGAGTCAAGCTGGCTTTTCTGCAGAAGAAATGTTCTCAATATTAGATAATGGTTTGGCCAGTGGTGCTTATAATTTAGATAAGGTTAATGACTTTGTTAAAGAATTTACTATTTCATTGAATGATGGTCGTATAGAGGATAATTTAAGTTCATTTAGTAAAGGAACTCGAAACCTATTTCGTGAATTTCAAAAAGGGGAGGCAACTGCAAAGGATGTCTTTTATTCTGTTATTAGCGATTTAGAAAACATGGAAAATAAACAAAAAGCTCTTACACTTGCATCAAATGTTTGGTCGGCTTTAGGCGAAGATAATGCCATGAAAGTTATTACATCATTAAATGATTTGAATACGATATACACAGATGTAACTGGAGCAGCAACAGATGCGACAAATCAAATGTATGGTGGTATGGAGGCAAAACTTTCACAATTAAAAAATAAGTTTGAAAATTCCTTTGCTGGTTTAGGACAACGTATACTTGAAAGTTTACTTCCTCATCTTGAAAAGATGGCCGATGGCCTTCAGAAAGCAATAGACTGGTTTGACAGCCTTGATGATGGTACAAAGGATACTATTGTTACTATTGGTTTATTAGTGGCCGCTATTGGCCCTTTATTATTGATTATGGGCAAGTTAGCCGGTAGTATAAGTAGTATTATTAATTTATTTACAAATGAGACTGTGGCGATGGGATTAAATGCTGTAAAAAAAGGTGTTGTAGCGACAGCTACAAAATCATTAAAGTTGGCACAGGCTGGCTTAAATGGTGTCATGGCACTCGGGAAAATTGCAATTTCTGGAGTTTCTACAGCATTGAGTTTTTTGGCGGCAAATCCAATTGTTTTAGTAATTGCTGCAGTAGCGGCATTAGTTGCTGGTTTAATCTATTTGTGGAATACAAATGAAGATTTCAAAAATGCAATAATAAGTGGTTGGACTTATATCCAAAATTTATTTACAAGTATAGATGAATTTATTACAGGCATTTTTCAAACAGATTGGACAAACTCATTTGGTGCAATAGGTAATCTCTTGAATGCTTTTTTAGCCAACTGTGAAAACTCTTATAATGCTATAAAACAAATATTTTCTGGTGTTATAGATTTTGTCAAAGGTGTATTTACTGGAGACTGGGAATTAGCACTGAATGGTATTAAGAATATATTCTCTGGAATATTTAATTCATTCTTAGCAATAGCCAAAGCTCCACTAAATGGTGTAATAGGCTTATTGAATATAGTAATAGATGGTTTAAATTTCTTAATAGAAGGTTTAAATAAGGTCTCATTTGATGTCCCTGACTGGGTTCCTGAAATTGGTGGTAAAAAAATTGGAATAAATATAAAAAAAATAGGAAAAATTCCTTATCTGGCCAATGGTGGTACATTGTTGGATGGTGCCGCTATTGTTGCGGAAGCAGGACCAGAATTATTACTTCAACAAAATAATCAAACTAAAGTAATTCCACTAAATTCAAATTCAAGAAATACTCCATATGATGAAAATTTAAACGATGAAAAAAATGTTGAGTTTAATCCAACAATTAATATTAATAATTATTCGAAATACGTTGGACCAGCAGATACTGCACGTCAAGCTAGAAATGAAATGAGAAAATTAATTTGGAAATTGAAAAGAGGGTAACTATGGAAAAAATAATATATGAAAATTCTTTTGGAAACAAAATCGAGCTTACAGATAAGTTTCCCTTTTTTTTATCTGATTATGATGGAATACACGAGAAAAATTCAGAACTATATGGAATCAGTTCGGCCTTTGGAATAGGATCGTTGTATGTAGGTAGAAGCGTTAATAAGAGAAATATAATCATATATGGTTATATAAAAGATAAGTTTGTTGAAAGACGTCAGCAATTATATAATGTTTTTCCTGATAATGACGAAGGAACGCTTTACTATTATGAAGATGATTTTTCTGCAAAAATAAAGTGCCGAGTTGAAAAAGTGGATATTGAAAAAACTGGTCCAGTAAGGTACTTTACAATTTCTTTAATAGCATTCAATCCATATTTTACAGATGTTGAGGAAACTAATCTTTCCATAGCAACATGGGAAGGTGGAATAGAATTTCCTTTAGAAATACCATCTGATGGTTTGGAATTTGACAAGAAAAATAATAATATGACTGTTGAAATACTTAATCCAACAAAAATAGAATCTGGATTAAATATTCATTTTATTGCGACTGGTAAAGTAAAAAAACCTTCTGTTAAAAATATTGCAACTCAAGAAATATTAACATTAGATTTTGAATTGAAAATAGGTGATGAAATTATAATAACTACAGAAATAAATAATAAAAACATAATATTAAAAAGAGATGGTCTAGAAAAAAATATAAATAACTACTTACTTTTTGGAACAAAATATCTTCAATTAAAACCAGGACAAAATTATTTTAAGATATTAGCTGAAGAAGGTATAGAGAATTTAACAGCTGAAGTTAATTATTCTTTATATTATGAGGCAATATAATGAAATGGGAATATAGAGATACAAATATACCAGGAAATGGTAAAGATATTATTTATGCTGAAGGTAAATTTTGGTTTGTTCATTCATTACCTTGTGGTATTGCCTATAGTGATGATTTAATTAATTGGAGTGATTATAAGTTTGACTCTAATAAAATTTCATCTACTGAAAATTTAGCATATGGGAATGATTTATTTATCGTAACTGGAGATTCTGGTTCTACAGATAAAACATATTTTTTGGTTTCAAAAGATGGTACAGAATGGGAATATAAAATTCTAGATACAGGACAAAATTTTTCTATGACTTCTAATACATGTAGATTTTTTAATAATAGATTTGTTTTCACAACAGGATATTATAATTACAACATTTCTACCGGAATAAGAAATTATACAGTAGTACAATTCTTTGAAACAATAAATGGAGATGAAATAATAAGGCATGACTTTAAGCATGTCGGTCCAGAGAATATGTCTATAATGGATATTGCATATGGAAATGGTAAATATGTTGCAGTTGGTTCTACAGGCACAATTTTAATATCTTCTGATTTAGATAATTGGAAAGTTATTGATGCCGGAACAACAAAAAAATTAGTTGGTATTACATTTGGAAGAAATCTATTTGTTATAACTGGTGCTGATGGGATAATTCTTACTTCAAAAGATGGTGTTAATTGGACAAAACAAACTTCCAACACCAATTCATATCTGATAAGGTCTAGATATGGTAATGGTATGTTTGTAGCAGCTGGATACAATGGAACTATATTATCTTCATTGAATGGAGATGAATGGCAAAATGAAGATAAACTGTTAAATAATGTTATTTATTATGGTTTAGTTTTTGCGAATAATTATTATGTCATTACTTGTAGTAAATTAAAAAATGGTAATGTTCCTATCATGTTATGCCAAGTATCAAGAGAGGTTGAGTATTCAGAAAATGAGGCTTTATATGTTTTTGATAAAAATTTGGAACTATTAGGAGTTATTGATCAATTTATTTCACTTAGATGGCGAAGAAAATATTATGAATCAGGAGAATTTGAATTAGTTGTTGCTCCTTACGAAAATAATTTAAGTTTATTGTTTGAAAAAGATAGAATTATTATTCGGCAAGATTACACAGAAGCTGGTATTATAGATACTGTTGAATTGACAGATGACGGGAAGAATGTTCAGCTGTCTGTGTCTGGAAAATTTCTTTCTTATCTAACAAATAGGCGAATCATTAAAAAGACAATAAATTTCAAAGGAAATGTCATTGATGCACAAAAAAAATTATTGAGTGAGGTAACTCCATTATCATCAGAGTTTGAAGTTGAGGAAACTACTTTAGAGAGTAAATTGATTGAATTTCAATGTAGTTATAAAAATTTGTATAAGTATCTATGCAAATTATCAAAATATGGTAATGTTGGCTTTAGAATTGTTCCAAATATACAGAATAAAGTTTTTAGATTTGAGAATTATGTTGGTCTGGACAGAACTAGTTCTCAGTCTATAAATGAAAAATATTGTTTTTCTACATTAAGAAAAAATTGTGAAAAATCAAACTATTTATCTACATCTGTTAATAAATGTAATTATGTTCTTGTTGGAGGAGTCGGAGAGGGTAGTGATAGAGTACTTGTCGAAATTAAGGATGGAGATGCTTCCGGATTTGATTTGGTTGAGGTCTTCGTAGATGCCAAGAATGAGAGTAATACAAATTTGACATCAACAGAATATAAGAACATTTTGACAACAAAAGGCGAAGAAAAATTGTCTTCTGGAGAAGAATCCATTGAAGTTACTGCATCCGGAAATGATTATAAAAATAAATGGGATTTAGGTGATATTGTTGATATTGAAGTTGAAAATTGTAATGTTAGACATTCTTTAAGAATTACAGAAGTTGAAGAGGTAATAGAAAATGGCAAGAGAGAAATTTATCCAACTTTTGGACAACCACTTGCCGAAGATTTTGAATTAGATTAGAGGTGATAAAAATGGAAGAATCGGGTTTCTTTCCATCAAACAATGGTGATAGAAAATATAAGAGCGATTTTATCGCTTCTTTTTTTTCTAAATTATTTACAAATGGTGTATTTAATAATGAATTGCAAGTTGTTGCTAATGATAATATGTCAATTACATTAAAAAAGGGAACAGCACTAATAAATGGTTATTTTTATCAAAATTTATCAGATAAAGTAATAAATATTGATTTATCGGATTCATCACAGTCTAGAATAGACAGTATTATTTTACGTTTTGATAAAGAAAATAGAAAAATATCTGTTGATGTGCTAAGCGGTGAATACGCTACGTCTCCTGTTGCTCCGGCATTAACACGTAATTCAAATATTTATGAACTAAGACTATGCAATATAAATGTAAATCAAGAAATAGATAAAATAACAAGTTCGATGCTTGAAGATACACGTGCCAAAACAACTGACTGTGGAATTGTAATTCAAGCAATTCAAACACCTGATATAACAAATATTTTTGAGTCTTGCTTAAATCAGGTAGCAGCTACTGTAGAAGATATAAAAGGTATTCTAACACAAGATGCTGCAAGTAATTTAACAGGTGAAATATTAAGTTTGAGAACAGCTCTCGGCTTAAACACAGATACTTATGATGCAGCCAAAACTTATGCGGTTGGAGATATGGTAATTAAAAATCATGCAATATATGAATGTACAACAGCAATTACAACTGCAGAAGCATGGAACTCAGATCATTGGACAATTGTTCCAATAATAAAAAATTAAAAGAAAGGAAAAAATGTATGAAAAATATTGACTTAGTTATGTCTAAAAGTTTATCCTTAGACAGACAGACAGACAGACAGACAGACAGACAGACAGACAGACAGACAGACAG
>CAVIRY010000043.1:2169-5786 GCA_963645255.1 bacterium | reverse complement strand
CCTATAAATACTGACAAAACTAAGCATTTTTATTTTTATTCATTATTTTATCCTGCAATGAAGAGAAAAAAAATTTAAAAATCAAACTGTTAATTTACAAAAAAATAATAAAAGGTATGGTATAATTAAAAAAAGGGAGTAATGAGGAGTATGAAAAAAAAATTCAATGATTATTTAAACAAAAATCATACATTTGATAAGGAAACAATGCTCGGCATATTTTGTCTTGTAATAGTAATAACTGGAGTATTTGGATTCCTATATGAATTTATATTTTATTATTTTAACGGTGGCATGAAGTTATTTTACTGGCGAGGAGGAAACTTTTTGCCATGGATAAATATTTATGCAACAGGTTCTATCATGATTTATTTGTTAACTTATAAACATAGAAAGAAACCATGGAAAGTATTCCTAATAAGCTTTTTTTCAACTGGGATTTTAGAATATTTTTCAGGACTTGGGATGTATATAATTGGAAATGGAAAAAGATGTTGGGACTATAATCAAGAAATATTAAATTTTGGTAATATCAATGGTTTTGTTTGTTTAAGAAGTGTCCTATTTTTTGGACTATCAGCATTATTACTAATGTATGTAATAATACCATTTTGTTTTTATCTAGCTAAAAAGATGAAAAAGAAAAATTTCTTAATTCTTAGCATCACTTTATGTTCAATAATTTTAATTGATGAATTTTACAACCTGCTTTTTGCTAGAATTTTTCACTTGCCAAGAGCGTACGACGTATATAGTAAATTAGGCTTTAACTATGTTCATTTTAAATAGAGGCTGAATAATATGGAGTATTTAAATGTTTATGACAACAACAAAACCAAACTAAATAAAAAAATAGTAAGAGGTGAGAGCCTACCAGACGGTGAACACATCTTAGTGACTGTAATTTTTATAAAAAATTCTGCTGGTAAATATTTGATGCAAAAAACCTCTAAAGAAAAAGGCTCACTTTTTTCAACAACAGGCGGTCATGTTTTATATAATGAAACATCCAAAGAAGCAATAATTAGAGAGGTAAAAGAAGAACTAAACCTAGATATTTCAAATGAAAATATAAAGTATATTGGTAGTATCTTATTTGGTATACCATTTGGCGACATATACTATTTAGAAAAAGATAGCAACATTAGTTCTTTAAAACTTCAAACAGAAGAAGTAGAAAGCATTTCTTATTTATCAGAAAATGAAATCTTAAATTTGATAGAAAAAGAACAAATAACTAAGTCTCATGGTTTAATGTTTAAAAAATTATTAGAAGAAATTAAATAAGGAGAACAAATCATGGAAATAAAAGAAATTAAAACACCTAATGACATATTAGAATATATGAAAGAACACATCAAATACGGCTGGTTAGATATTAATAATGAAGAACATATCGGTAATATGAAAAACTTTAGAAGATTATATCGAATTTCCAGCATAGAAGAAACTATCACACATGGACTTGGTACATGTATAGAACAAGTTTATTTAATGCACACATTCCTTGATAGTCTAGGCATAAAAAATAAAATGTTTTGTACCCGTATTTATGAAAAAGATGACTATAATGAATTAGATACAGATGAACATATGCATTGTTTTGTCTTATATTATCAAGATGATAAAGTATATCAAATAGAACATCCTGATTGGGAAAGAGCTGATATATATTCATTTGAAAATGAAAAAAAAGCCATTAAAGAAATAAACACTCACTACGAAAAAATGACCAATGGTACTGAAAGACCAGTAACAGAATTTTTTGAAGTAGAAAAAGGTCTATCATTTCAACAATTCAATGCATATATTAACAGTTTAGACAAAAAAGAAAAAAATAAATAGTATAATTATATAATATAAATGAGGTAATAACATGTATACAATAGAAGATTATTTAAAATATTATAAAAACAATTCATTAAAAGAAGTACATTGGAATGTCATGGATAATTTACTATCATCAATATTGGTTTACATATCTACAAGATCCAATTCAAAAGAAATGTCCCTAAATGAATTTTTTAAATATACAGAAGAACATAAAATTGAAACTTCTGCAGCAATGGCACCTATAGCTTATAAATTGCTAAATATTATAAAAGATTCTAAAAGATATGAAAATTTAAAAATATCTAATTTTCAAAGTACTAAAACAGACGATACACAATTTGGTGCCATGGTAATTAAAATTGATGATATAAAAGTTATCAGCTATAAAGGAACGGATGGTTCTTTAATAGGCTGGATAGAAAACTTTCGTCTTGGTTATCAATATCCAACATATACACAAGTGCTAGCTCAACAATTTTTAGCAAAAAATATATTAGAAACCGATAAAGAGGTATATGTAGTAGGACATTCTAAAGGTGGGAATCTAGCAATGGCTAGTGTCATGAGTGCAAATAAAGATATATACGATAAAATAAAATATGTTTATAATTTTGATGGGCCTGGATTTAGAAAAGAAGAATATGAAAGCATACCATTCAAACGCCTAAAAGATAAACTCATAAATATCATACCAACTGGCTCAGTAGTTGGAACAATACTAAACAATAAAGATTACAAAGTAGTAAAAAGCACTGAAAAAGCTTTTAATGAACATTATCCCAACTCTTGGTGTATTTTTGGCGAACATTTTATAAATGGGAACCTTTCAAGTATTAGTAAACAATTACATGAATCGACTACTGTTGCTTTTGAAAAACTTGATAAAGACAAAGTAGAGGAAACATTTGAAACCATATTCAAAAGCCTACCAAACGATTATAAAGAAGGAATTAACTTTACTTTTAATGATTTAAAAGATTTTTATAAAAATATACGTAGTGTTGACTCAGAAGTTAAAAACTACTTAGATACTATTATCGATACTATGATAAAAGCAACCTATATAAAAGAAGATAATATAAAATAAAGAAGAAAGGTAGATAAAATGCACGAATTAGATATAGAAGTCTCACCAAGAAAAAAGACTTATGCTTGGTTTAAATCATTTAAAAATCCTACATACAGTATCAATGTTACTATGGATGTAACTAAATTAGTTAACTATTCCAAAAAGAACAATACATCATTCTTTATAGGAATGTTATATATTGTAATTAATGGATTAAATTCTGTACCAGAGATGCGTATGAGATTTGTTGATAATAAACCAGTTATTTTTGATGATATTAATCCAGCTATTACTGTTATGACTCAAAATGATATTTTTGAAAACGTCCGTTTTAAAAACAAAAAAGATTATAAAGACTTTTATGAATTAGCTAGAAAAGAAATAGATACTGCTAAATACGAAACAAAGTTAACTGAAAATAACTACAATCCAACAAATACTTGGAATGAATACTATATTACTTGTCTTCCTTGGATTAATTTCACTGGACTAAATCAACCCATGACAGAAGAGTTACATTCTCAAACTGTTCCTAGAATATGCTGGGGTAAATATACAAATAATAATAACAAATATGAACTAACCTTAAATATTACAGTAAGTCATATATTTGTAGATGGTCTTCATATTTCTAAAGCTTTTAATAAAATTCAAGAACTGCTAAATGAAGTAGAAGAAGTTTTAAAATAGTATACAAAAAAAGTATACTTTTTTC
>CAVIRY010000043.1:0-2159 GCA_963645255.1 bacterium | reverse complement strand
CTATAATGATTTTAGGTGATAAATATGAAAAAGGCATTTGAAAATTGTACTAGGTCAAAACATAGAACAGACAATGAAAAAAAAGCCTTGGTCAGAAGACTAAGAATCATCTCTGGACAAATATCTGGTATTGAGCAAATGATTATTAACGATAGATATTGTGATGACGTTCTAATCCAAATATCATCTACTACAAATGCTTTAAAAAGTCTTGGCAACGAAATATTAAAAAGTCATATGAAAACATGCATGGTAAAAGATATCAAAGATGAAAAGTATGAAGTAATAGACGATGTTTTAGATTTATTTAGTAAATTAAAATAGAAGAGGATAAGTATGAAAAAAGTAGTAATAGGTATGTCTGGAGGAGTAGATTCATCTGTTGCCGCCATAAAATTAAAAGAACAAGGATATAACGTAATAGGTTTATTTATGCGTAACTGGGATTCACTTGCTGATGGAGAATATAGTAATGCACCAAGTACAAAAGAAGGAATTTGCCCACAAGAAAAGGATTATAATGATGCAAGAAAAGTTTGTGATAAGTTAGGAATACCATTACACAGAAAAGACTTTATAAAAGAATACTGGGATTATGTTTTTACTTATTTTTTAGATGAATTAAAAAAAGGCAGAACTCCGAATCCAGATATTATGTGTAATAAATATATTAAATTTGATATGTTCGCAAAAACAGCTAAAGAATTAGGTGCTGACTATATCGCAACTGGTCATTATGCTAGACTAGAAAATGGAAAACTTTTAAAAGCCATTGATAAAAATAAAGATCAAACGTATTTTCTTTCTCAAGTAAGTAAAGAACAGTTCAAAAATGTTCTATTTCCAATTGGAAAAATGTTCAAAAAAGATGTTAGAAAGATTGCTGAAAAATATGAACTAATAACAGCTAAGAAAAAAGATTCAACAGGAATTTGTTTTATAGGAGAAAGAAACTTTACCAATTTTTTAAAAAATTATTTGCCAAATATACCAGGAAACATAGTAAATATAGAAACAAATGAAGTACTTGGAAAACATATCGGTTTAATGTATTACACCATTGGACAAAGAAAAGGCCTAAATATTGGTGGCACAACAGATCGAATGTTTGTCGTTGGTAAAAACTTAGAAAAAAATATACTATATATTTGTATTGGAGAAGATAATGAATATTTAATTTCAGATTCTTGTATTATAGAAAATGTAAACTTTTTAGGACAAGAAAAAGTTAAAAGTGCAACAGCTAAATTTAGATATCGCCAAAAGGATATTCCAGTAGAACTAACTTGGCTAGATAATAATGAAATATTAGTAAAATATCCAGAAGGTGTAAAAAGAGTAACACCAGGTCAAGCCTGCGTACTTTATCATAATGATGAATGTATAGCTGGCGGAATAATAAAAACAGTTCAAAAGAATAATAAAAAATTATGGTATTTATAGGAGGTATATATGAAATTTATTGTAGATGAAAATGTCCTAGCCTTAGGAGTAAAAATAAAGGCAGTTATTATAGAAAATATAAATAATAAAGAAATTAGTGAAGAATATGAATCCTGGCGTAAAGAAAAAGTTGCCAGCTTAATAAAAAAATATAAAGATTATGATATAAAAACTGATCCAGTTATTGAAGGTTTTTATGAATTGCATCAAGAAGTAGGAGTACCGAGAAGAAAAAACTTACCAGCATCAGAAAATTTAATAAGATTATTAACTAAAAGGGAAGAATTAATAAGCATTAATAAAGCCGTAGATATTTATAATATCTTATCAATTGAATCAAAATTATGCTTAGGAGCTCATGATATAGATAAAGTAGACGGAAATGTAACTTTAAAAATAACAGATGGTACTGAAAAGTTCTTGCCATTGGGAAGTGAAGAACTAAAACCAGTAAAAGCAGGAGAATACTCTTTTGTAGATGATAATAATGATGTAGTATGCTGGCTAGATATTCGTCAAGTTGACAAAACAAAAGTAACAGAAGATTCTAAAAATATCTTATATCTAATCATTGGTAATAAGGAAACAAAAGAAGAAGAATTAGAAAAAGTAGCTAATGATTTAATATCACTAACAACAAAATTTGCATCAGGTAAAGCTACTATTGTAAAATAGGACATCAAGTCCTTTTTTTCTTCTTATTTAATACAACGTAT
>CAVIRY010000042.1:0-7313 GCA_963645255.1 bacterium | reverse complement strand
TTCATTTTTTCCTAGCTACTCAAAATTGACGTTTTGCTTAGTTTTCAAAGATCATTTTTTTTGCTGCTATTTCTGAGTTGCATTGTTAATATATCAAATATATTTTGCAAAGTCAACAAAAAAAGAATACTTTTTTTTCGTTTTTTTCATTTTTTGCTCTTTTTTGACTTTTTTTACTGTTTTTGAATTAATTCTGTGTATTTTTTATGGTATCTTTCAACAGTTCCAAGCTCGAATGCCAGCTCTTTTTTTCTAACTTTATTTATTAGGTTAGTTAGCTCCGCTTTTAATATCGTATCTATTTCCTGTGAATAGTTCATTAAACTTTTGTGATATTTATATTCTCCACGATCTAGGACTTTAAAACTTCCATCTGGAAAAACACGTAAATCCAAATCATAATCTATATATTTTATTGTATTTTCTTCAATTATTATCGGTGAAGCCATATTACAATAATAATATATTCCATCTTTTTTGTATTGTCCTATTATATTGTACCAGTTGTCTTTAAAAAAGAACAATACTGCAGGTTCTTTTGTCCGCCATGTCCTGCCATCAGCTTCTGTTACCTTAGTTTTTTCATTTCCAAATATCAAATAGTCATCATGTATTTCAAGCAAAACAGCTTCATCCCATGCTCTATGTATTTTACCATTATGCTTGTAGCCATGTATTTCATATTTTTTTCCTATTATTAATTCTTTTTTTTCCATTTTATACCTCGTCTTTTTTATTATACATTTTTTTCATGATATTGACAAATCAAAAAGACCATTGATATAGTTCACAGTAATCTCTGTATACTTTTTCAGCAGTCTCATTTTTTAGCTTTAACCTTTTTGGCTCTAATTCGATTCTATCAATTCTTTTTTGTTTAATAAAAATCTAAATGTACTTTCAATATATATAAAAAGTTAATATCCGTTGCTTTTTGACAGAATATTAACCTTATTCCAATATTTTTTATTTTTTGTTTGACACAGATATTACCCAGCATCCAAGTAAAAATAGTGTAACTAAAGCCACTGTGCCAAAAAAAGGACTATCAAAGTGTTCCGCGAAAAAAGAATTTAATTTTTCATTCCATTCTTCAATTTTTACAGATAGACTACTCAATATATATATCATTATTATTTTCCTTCTTCTCGATTTTTGTCTTTATTTTTTTTCTTCTTATTTGACTTTTTATTTTTTTCTGAAACACTTTCCTCTTTAATTACTTCAGCGTCTTCTATATTTCCTTCAATAGCTTGATGGATAGCTTCAACGTTTTTCTTGATTGTAACTGTAGAAATAATATCAAGTATTGAATAAGCAATTATAAATGCACCAATGATTTGCATAATTACTACAGCACCTTTAAATGGATTACAAATTAATACCACACCACAGATAGCACTTATGATTGATATTATCATACTCATTTTCCATTGACTATTACTATTTGTTTTTAATTCAAGAGCATACTGTAGCTTTGTTGCACTACTTATAACTATTCCTATTCCTATTATTATAGGTATGATACTGGCAATTGCCTCTGGATTATATATTACAATTACGCCTAATATTATGGTTACTGTTCCATATACTATATCTAGGTCATTTCTTATTACACCATTTGTATTTCTAATAAATTTGATTATTGCTAATGTCCCAAGTGCAATTAGTAATGTTCCTATTACGTAGGAAATTGTAAGTATTGTAGCTTCTGACTGAAGCATTAATAAAATTCCTAGTATCATCAATACTACTGAAGATATTATTGAAGATTTGAAAAATTTAGTCATTATTTTATCCATGTTTTCCTCCATTATTCTGTTCTAAGTGCTTCGACTGGATTTTTCTTTGAAGCCATGCTTGCTGGTATCAATCCGCCTAATACCGTTAGGGTTACACTTACTGTTATCAATATTATAGCATGAATTGGATTTAATTTGGCAACATTTGATAATTGTGATGCATTTTCTATAATTATGTTGGTTGGTATAATTAAAATTCTTGCTATAGCTACTCCTAGCATACCAGAAAATATTCCTATTATAAATGTTTCTGCATTAAATACTCGTTTTATATCTTTTTTTCTTGCTCCAAGTGCTCTTAATATTCCAATTTCTTTTGTTCTTTCAAGGACTGATATATAAGTTATTATTCCTATCATTATAGAAGAAACTACTAATGATATTGATGAAAAGGCTATAAGCACAATTGTGATGGCATCCATTATATTTCCGGATAATGCAGAAATCATACTTGCCATATCTACATACCTTATTTCGTCTGTTTCTTCTTTATCATCGTTATATTTATCTAAATAAGTAGTGATGCTATCTTTTGATTCAAAACTGTTAGGATAAATATAAATTGCTACGGGAATGCTTTCTGCTCCTAAATAGCCAAGAACTGTTTCTTTAGTATTAGTAAAACTTGTTTCATCAAATGGTTCTTTAGTCAAAATATTGTAATCTTTATCTTGCTGAGCTTTTACAATTGCTGAATCTTTATTATTCTCTATTACTAAATCTACTAAGGCATTTGTGTATGCTATTCCTGTGGTTGAAGTTAATATTTCTTTTTCTTTTTTGCCTCTAATTATAGCCTGTACCTTTATTGTAATACTTTTATCATTATTATATAAGGACTCATAATCTGTATTTGGTATAAAATACTCACCATGTTGTTTATAATATATATCATTGGGAATGACTTTTAATTCTTTATTAAGAATATCATCAAAACTAACTTCTTCTCCTGATAAACCAAGTTGTTCTAGCGTTGAGGAATAAATTTGATTACGACTATCTAATTGAAGTATTAGACCTGGCTCGTTTTCGTCTATTTCTCCAGCCAAGACATCATAGTTGCTTTCAATAACCCCTGAGTCATCTTCATTCATTTTTGATGGTAGTAATGTCCAAGTTGACATTCCCATAATTGTATTATTTACAAGGCTGTAGCCATCTTTATTTTGATTTACAATATTTAAACCCGTACTTTTTTGATAAGAAATTCCGGATACAGTCTTTTTATCAATTTTTTCAATGTAATCAATATATTCTTTTGTGATTACATTTGTATGTGTCATGCTTTCCATTACATCGTCTAATACATATACTTTTTTTGAGGTTGGGTATTTTTCTGCCGACTGATGTTGGCCTTGCATTTTTAAAATTGTTTCTTCGTCTAGCTGCATCGACTGTTGGCTTATGATAATCGGTGCTTCAGATAAAGAATCTTTTTCGAAATTGTCTATTTCTATTTTGAAGCCGTTTGATAATGATAAAATTAAAGCTATTCCAATAATTCCTATAGATGAGGCAAAGGCAGTCAACGCAGTTCTACCTTTTTTCGTCTTTATATTGTTGAATGATAATTTTAATGCTGTTAGAAAACTCATTGCTGTTTTTCTGATGCTGAATGTTGTTGTGTCCTTTTCTACTTTTTTAATTGGATTGCTATCACTTACCAATTTTCCATCTTTTAATTCCACTATTCTTGTAGAATATTCTTCTGCTAATTGTCTGTTATGAGTTACCATTATGACAAGTTTGTCTTTAGAAATTTCTTTAATTAATTTCATTATTTGTTGACTTGTTTTTGAATCTAGTGCTCCAGTTGGCTCATCAGCTAAAATAATGTCCGGATCTGTTGCTAAGGCTCTGGCTATGGCGACTCTTTGCATTTGACCACCGGATAATTGGTTTGGCTTTTTGTGAGCGTGTTCTTCTAGTCCAACTTTTTTTAAGGCTTCTAGGGCTTTTTCTCTTTTTTCTTTTGAAGCAACACCAGATAATGTCATACCCATTTCAATATTTTCTAAAATGCTAATATGAGTAATTAGATTATAATTTTGAAAGATAAATCCAATACAGTTATTGCGATAAGCGTCCCAGTCTTTTTCTTTGAAACTCTTTGTTGACTTATCGTTTATAATTAGGTCACCTTCATCATATTTATCAAGTCCACCTATAATATTTAATAAAGTTGTCTTTCCTGAGCCGGATTGGCCAAGAATACTTACAAATTCCTCTCTTCTAAATTTTAGACTGAAATTGTCTAGAGCTTTTTGTGTGAAGTTACCAGTTACATAGCTTTTACTGATATTTTTAATTTCTAACATTTTTTCACCTCTTTATTATCTATGTGGCATGTTTAATTTTTTTCCACAAGAAATGTTAATAATTTTTTAGGATCGTCACCGTCAACTGCAATATCATATATTAAATCTATTATTGGAATAGATATTTTTTTGTCTTTTAATAATTTATATATGGACTTTAGGGTGTAGAATCCTTCAACAGTGGTATTTTTTATATAGTCTTCTAATTCCTGTTTTGATCTATTTTCGCCAATCATTTTTCCATAGGTATAGTTTCTACTTTTTGTAGAGGTACATGTTAATAATAAGTCTCCGAAGCCAGCAAATGATAGTACTGTTTTTTTGTCACCATGGAATGCTGATATTATTTCTTTCATATCATGAATTGCTTCTGTTAGCAACATAGCAGTTGAAGAGTCATTGGCACCAAGTCCTTCAAGCATGCCTGATGCTAAAGCTATAACATTTTTTATGGCACCACAGATTTCAACACCTATTACATCATCTGTTTCACGTAATTTTACATAATCACTTTTAAATGCTTTCTTTACAAGCTCTGCTGTCTTTTTATTTTTGCTAGCTACAGATAGTCCTACTGGCATCTTTGTAATAATGTCAACAGCAAAACTTGGTCCTGACATTACAGCTATATTTTTTGTATCTAGATATTTTTCTAATATTTCATTTATAAATAAACCAGTTTCTTGTTCTATTCCTTTTGTTGCTATTAAGATATGATTATCCTTAATATAAGGCTTCATAGAGTAAGCTAGTGAATCTATAAAAGCTGCTGGTATAGCAATTATTAATAAATCTTTATCTTTTATACAGTACTCTACATCTGTTGTTATTTCTGTTTTTGATGATAGGGTAAAGCTGGGTAAAAGTTTTTCATTTTGATGGGTTTCTTCTAATTGTTTTTTTTCTTTTTCAAATTTAGTCCATAATACTACTTCACAATTATTTTCTACTAATATACTACTTAATGCCATTCCGTAGGCACCAGTTCCAAATAAACCTATTTTCATGTTTTCCTCCTATTGTATAGTTACTTCTCTACTGATGGGTACGATTTGTACAAATGTATTTCCATCGTTTAAAGTTATTTCTTTACCATCAGTATATGTATATTTAGTTTTATCAGATCTTGATGATTTTGTCCAGTTTATTGGTAAGGCGTAACCATTGGTTAGATAGTAGCCTGTACCAGAGCCAACTGTGTCTAGGTCTTGTCGTCCTTCGCTGTCGTACTGTCTGTTTGGTACTCGGATGATGATAAGATTTTTGTAGTGAAGTTGAGTTTTTGTATCATAGTCTATGTGCGGATTATAATTCATGTAACGTAGATAGTATTTGTTTTCTGTGTCATAGGTATAGCTTCTAGTTTGATAATTTGAATATGACATAACTACGCTGTTGGCTGTTATTAATTCAGGATTGGTAACTGGTACTTTTTCTTTTTTACCGGTTTCTTGGTTTTCAACCGTTTCATATTTTATAGGCGTATTTAAATTAATTTCGTCTGGACTATAATTTAGCAGTTTCCAGTTTTCTGATGTCGTTTGGTATCCTTTTTGGCTGGCGTATTCATAAATTTTTGAGATTGAGGTAAATACGTTATGTGGTGCGTATAGATAGTTTGCTCTCCAGAATGGGTAATCATCATATAAGCCGTTAATATTATTTACGCCTAGTGTTTTTATATCTTGTTGAGCATATGGACTCCATCCAAAATGAGTATATATGCAGTCACTTTCTAGGGCATAGTCTAAGAAGTAATGTCTGGAACTTCTCACTGGTCCTATTTGGCTGGTATCTTTGTCTTTGAAAATTGCCATTATTCTTGTTAAGCCACCTTCGACTATTATTTCATAATTTAAGTAAGATTCTTGTAGTCCAGAATGATATTCGTTACCAATATTGTTGTCAATCATTATAGCAATAGGTCTTTGATTGCTGTCTTCGTTATAGATGGTAAGTTTTTTTATAGGCTCTGGTTCTACTTCGGTAGGCTTTTTGGTTGGCTTTTTATTTAATTTTTCATCTTTATTGAAGAATAACATATAAATTATTACAGTGCTAACTAATAATAACAATATTATTGATGCTACTATAATTATTTTCTTTTTTTTACTATGATTTAATTTTTTCATATTTCCACCTATTTTTTAATTTTTATTTTTTCACTTATATTGTACCATTTTTCTTTTCATTTTTATAGTGTTAAAATTATGTTAAATAGTTCTTAATTTTTTGACTTTGGTGTGTATTTATTTTATACTAAGTGTGAGGTGATTGTCGATGATTCATAATATTAATAATGAAGTAATTGAGAAACAAGCTAGAGAAAAAAAAGGATTTAAATTAAATAGAACGGTTGCTGGTATTTTAACGGGTTTAATGATTTTTTCAGCATCAGCTTGTGGCGTAAAGGAAGATACTAGTAATGATTTTGATAATCAGACTAGTATTAGCGATTTAAGCACTGATTATGTTTCAATTAATGATATTAATGCATTAAATGTTATTATTAATGATAATAATTGTAGTGATATTTATACCGAAAACATATGTCAGGCTTTGGAGGAACTTGGATTGAAGTTTAGTTTTACAAGGGAAAACGAAGGAATAAATGTTAATGATGCTTTAGTTATTACGCTTGATCAACAATATTATGCTGGTACTGGTGTTGTCGTACTTGCACCGTATGAAAATGAAGGTAATAATGTATCGGATGCATTGGCTTGTGCTGTTGAAAAGGGTTTTTCTGAAGAGGGTATTAAAACTGATGGAATCTATTGTGGAAAAACTGGATATAGTAATGCTAGCAAAACTGGTTCTAATAGAGTTCCAACATCTACAGAAAGTTCTATAGATAATGATAGAAATACATCATTTACAACAATATGTTTTGGTACAGTCACGCCTAATCAAAAAGTTGTTGCGTCTGGGATAATGTCTGCTCTAGCTAGAGTTGTTGTTTATGAACGTGAAAATAGTAATGTTGATCTTATTTATAATCCAAATCCAGATGATGGTATTGAAGTAGTTTCAAATCGCTTTGATTGCGATCAAGAACAAATAAGTTCTATTGTTAGAATTGAAGGACAAGTTCAAATGGATGAATCATTTATAAATCCTAATTTGAATAAGTTAAGTTCGTTTTCGAAACCAGTTTCTATTACTGCAGGTTCAAAATCTGATAGTATATCTT
>CAVIRY010000041.1:0-4181 GCA_963645255.1 bacterium | reverse complement strand
AACTTCTTTTAGAAATTGATATTTTCTATATTAAATCCAAGACTATAAAAGTCTGGACAGATTTCCCAATGGTGCCGATAGCAAGAATTGAACTTGCTGCTGATCCTTACCAAGGACCTGTATTGCCATTATACTATACCGGCATAAGAAAATTTTATCAAACAAATAAAAATAAGTAAATATATTATTTTGGTGTTCAAGGTGAGAATCGAACTCACATCTTCTCCGTCGGAGGGAAATATTTTATCCATTAAACTACTCGAACAATAAAAAGGACTTAGTCCTCACATGTAGCACCATATTTTTCAGCAAAACTAATCCAAGTTTCTAACTTAACTTTACCATTTTCAACAACATTATTTTCTTCGCCTTCAATATCAAGTAATTTTCCAATATCAATTTTCTCATAATTAATAGTAATTTCATTAGTAACACTATTACTATTTCTAGTAATTTTATTATCATAATATTCTAAACCCTCATATTGCTTAAAAATATTTTTATAAGCTTCCTCATAAGTATCTAAAACACTACTACTATCACTAAAAATCTTTTCTGTTGAATGGAGCACAGTAACATATTCACCCTTATAGTAAACTTCATAATTCATTTCCGAAGATCCATTAGTAACCTCTCCAGTCCGTGTACATTTTTTAACACCATCACTAGAAGCAATACTACCCTCAGAGCAACCAACAAGCAATAAAATCATTACCAATAAAATACTACTTCTTAATATCCTTTTCATCATCACCATCATCCTCTAACATTCTAATAATCTTTCTTTGATTCTTTAACACTTCATTAATATGATCATGTAAAGACTCCAATATAAGTTCACTCTTTAAATCAGTTCTATAATCATTCTGGTTTCTTAAACTATCCTTTTCAGCTTGCCTATTTTGACTCATCATAATAATAGGAGCCTGAATAGCCGCAATACAAGAAAGTAATAAATTAAGCAAAATAAACGGATAAGGATCAATCTCACTACCCTCAGCTAATACAAAAGTATTTAAAATTACCCAGCCTATTAAGAAAAGCAAAAATAATATTACAAAAGTCCAACTACCAGCAACCTCGCTTACTTTATCAGCTGCTCTATCACCAAAAGACATTTTTGCTTCTTCCTGCTTATCAACATCTATCGCTATAGGTTGATCAACAAGTAAATCTAATAACTCCTCTTCATCTTGTGCTTCCAACTCATTATTTCTAAGTAACATTTTAACAATTTCTTTTTTAGTTTTTCTTTTTTCCATACTATTCACCATAAAAATTATAACATACTTTGTCAGAATAAAACAACAAAAAGAAAAGACCCAAAGGTCTAACAATTATTCATAAATTCAACCAGTTTATCAATTAAACAACCATAAGCAATATCATCAATTCCATCCAAAAAGCCATGGCCATACATTTTAACAGTAAACAATTCATAATTATCACAATGACTTAAATCATAATAACTAAGAACATCATCCTTTATAGGATCAGCATCACCTACAACAAATAAAATCTTATTCACATATTTATAATCCAAATCAAGTAATGGAAATACCAAACTATTATCTACTAATTTTCTATTAAAAAAATACCTTTTCAAGCTCTTCAAAACTTCATAATCAACATCTCTATCCAAGCATTTTGAAGATAAAACCGGATAAAATAAAATCATATTATATAAAGAAAACTTCTCATCTTTACAAATACTCATCGCAATATTAGCACCAAGTGAATCACCAGCTAAAAATAAATTCAAATCCAAAATATTTAATTTTACTAACTCTTCATTCAGGTACAAACAAGTCTTATAACAAAGTTCAAACACCTCTAAATAATTATTATCATCAATATCATCCATATCAATAGAAATCACTAACGTATCAGTCTTTAAAGCTATTTTCTTACAAATATCACCATACTTACCAGTACATCCTGTAACATTACCAAAACCAGGTATATAAAATATAATTCTATTTATATTAGAAACCTTTTTAGGATAAAATACCCTTACTGGCAAAATATCATCCTTAAACATTATCCTATAACTAGATATATTCTTCTTAGAAATAGTAGGATGTACAACTTCATAAACAGTTCTATATAATTTATATTTAAATCCTTTTTCAAAGCTATTCACACTATTCATAATATTACCACCAAGTATATAATAACATAAAAAGAAAGTTCCTTTTACTGAAACTTTCCCTACTTTACAAAAATTTTACCAAGTAAAATAAAATAATTATTCCTCATCTTCCATTGAAGTATCTTCTTCCAACTTTTTAAAATCAATTTTGCCCAACCTAGTTTTAGGTAAACTCTTACGATATACAAAATCATGTGGAATAGAATATACAGCTAAATTCTTTTTACAATGTTCCTTTATGCTACCCTTAACAGACACAGGACTATATCCTTCTTTTAAAACTATATATGCTTTAGGAACTTCAACCTTATATGGATGAGGTATACCAATGACACTACATTTTAAAACAGCTGGATGCTCTTCTATAACCTTTTCTACATAACTAGGATAAACATTATAACCAGAAGTAATAATCATTCTTTTTAACCTCTGACGATAATAAATAATACCATTTTCATTCATCATTCCAATATCACCAGTATGTAGCCAGATAGCTCCATCTTTATGTTTCTGTAACGCCTCATTAGTTTCTTTCTCATCATTTAAATAACCCAACATAACCGTAGGACCAGATACACATATTTCACCATCTTCTCCATAAGGAACTTCATCCTGTGTACCAGGAGTAACAATTTTTATATAATTACCAGGAAAAGGTATACCAATACTACCATCTCTATAAGCATCACCAAAAGATAAAGCAACAGCCGCTAAAGCCTCAGTCATACCATAACCTTGACTAACTTTAACACAACTACCATGTTCCTTTAAAAAATCATTGATTTTCTCAGTTAAATTACTAGATAAAGAATCTCCACCAGATATAACATACTTTAACATACTAAGGTCTAAATTTCTATTCTTAGTATTTATTAAAGCCTCATACAAAGTAGGAACACCACAAATAACATTAGGTTTAAACTTTTCTAATAACTCATCAAACTTCTTAGCATTAAACTGAGGTACAAGTATAACTTCACATCCAAGTCCAAATGGAATATGAAATGAAACACCAAGTCCAAAACCATGAAATATAGGCATAATTCCTAAAACCTTATCTCCAGGTTTTAAATCTTTAAATATAACTCTTGCTTGTAAAGCCAAAGCATTAAAATTACCATTAGATAAAACAATACCCTTAGGTTTACCCGTAGTACCACCAGAGTGAAGTATAACAGCAGCATCCTCAGCTAAAGCATTATTTTCCTCCAATTCATTAAAATAACTTCTTAACATAAAGTCATTCCAATACATATATAACTTACTACGTCTAGGTTTTTTCATACTCCAAGTCTTAATTCTATAAGCCAGTTGCATATGAGCAAGCATTGAATTACAAACTGGAACAATAATTACCTTTTCTACATCAGTATCCTTAATAATATTTGAAACTTTTTCATAACAAAAATCAATTACTACCAAAAACTTACTATTAGTCATTAATAATCCATCTTTAATCTCCTCCTCAGCAGATAAAGGATGAATCATATTACTAATTGCTCCTATCTTACTAGCAGCATAAAAACTAATCAATCCTTCAGGTGTATTAGGCATACATATAGTAACAACATCACCCTTCTTAACACCGATACTACTAAAAGATATAGCGGCCTTATCAATCTTATTTAAAAAAGACTTATAACTAAAAACATTACCATAATAATTAACAGCAGGAAAGTTCATATTCTTAAGAGCACTTCTTTTAAACATCTCATAAATAGATATATCTTCTACTTTAAATTTTAATTCATCTTTACTATAATACTTTTTCCAAGGTACTTTTATGGTCTTTTGTTTTAATAAATCTATAATATTCATCTGTTATACCTCCACACCGTAAACATTATTTCATACTTTCTCTCATTAACTTCTCTACTTCTTTTTCTAATTTCTTATTAGCTTTTTCTAAGTCACCCTCTACTTTAAATGGCTTACCAAATCTTACAGTTAAATTCTTACTCCTAAATTTATAATCTCCTGTAATACCAAAAGGTACTATTAAAGCATTTGTCTTAGAAGCCATAGAAAC
>CAVIRY010000040.1:0-2500 GCA_963645255.1 bacterium | reverse complement strand
TAGTAATACTATTGATAAGAACTGATGATGTTTTTTATTTGATAATAGTAAGGTTATTATTGAAATAATGCTTATTACTGTTAAACCTATACTATAGTTATCATAAAGATAGGCATCTATATTAAATTTAGGAATTAGTCTTGATAATAACATTATACTGTTTGAATCTACTTCAACTGTTCTTCCTTGTTTTAAAGTGTAATATGTTGGTAGTAAAAGAATTGATGATGATATAATCGCAATAATTATTGGTATTAAAAAGATTAGACCTTTCTTTAACATATTTTTAAATTTATAATTAGGATTTAATTCTAAGTATCTGTATATGGCATAAATACAGATGACTAAGATACTTGGAATTGAATAGTAATAACTAATCATGATTATCATAAAGATAGAAAATGTTACTAAAGATATTTTCTTTTCGGTTAAATATTTATCTACACCGATTAGGGCTAGTAATAAAAATGGATAATAGTTTACAAACATAAAATGTTTATGTAAGTGATATAACATTGGTGCAGACAAGGTTAAAAACATTGTAGTTATAAAGGCAATGTTTTTTGATGTTTTAGTTTTAAAGAAATAATATGTTAGTAGTGACGTTAAAATAAATATAATAATATTTGTGGATATTATATATGTTTTCATACTTATAAATGGTAGTAAAAAAGATATTAATAATAAAGGATTATATAATCCATAGTAAGAGAAATTATATATATTTTGTCCAGCTCCTATAGAAAGAGCAAAGTTTGGAAAAAAGTTTTTTGTGTTATAGAAAAGTTTTCTAAAATAGTCTGGAAATACTGTATGTTGTGTATTCCAATCTATTGTACTACCAAAGATAGAATTAAATGGTATTACTAACCAGGTTAAAAAAAGACAAATAAGTATTATTATTAGGTAGTTAAAGTCTTTTAACTTTTTATTTTTTTGCATTTTCTCTTCCTTTTTATTTTTTTATGTATTTATTTTTAATATCTTCTACTATATCGTCTACATCATTTACTATTTTATCTTTTCCAAAGATAGTAAATAGGAATAGACAGATCATAACAAATATCATTAGTAGTATTATAAGCAATGGTACACTAAAGGTATCTTCTCTTTCTATTGTTGTATCTAGGTAACTATTTGTTAAGTATTGTTCAAAGTTATCACTTGTAATTATGACTTCGTTTTCTGCTGGAATAAAGTTAGGTAAATTTTTAATGGCTAGTTCTTTTAGTTCATCATTTATTATAACTGGATATCCATAGACTTTTACTGGGTTTGGCTTTTCTTCGGTTCTTTCATATGTGTAGTCAATAATATTTTTGAATTTAGAATAGTCGCTGTCATTTATGGCGATTAAATATGTATGCCATTGGCCTGTTTCTTCTTCTTCTATTACAAAATGAATTGACTTTTTATTAGTTGAATAGTAAGCAAACTTTTCGGACATTTTTGATACTTCTATGTAGGAGTATTCGTTTACATCTGTTATTTTTCCCCATGGCTTTATTACTTGTTTTTCTTTAAATATTTGGTAAGCACTTACTGATAGAACGGTAATTACTATTATATATATTAAAGATAGGATTAGTTTGATTGCTATTTTCTTTTCCTTGTTTTTCTTTTTCTTCTTTTTTCTTAACATATAATATACTCCTTATGTTATGCCTCACTACTTTGTTTTTTAGAACTTAATATAAATTTTTCAGCAAGCTTGTATTCTTCTCTATTTTTTATGTATAAATAACCAATAATAGAAAATACAATAGCTCCTATAAAGTTTACGAATAAGTCTTTTATGGTATCTATTAGACCAAGTTCTAGGTAGCCAGATTCGATTACTGTTTCTTGATTATTATCGCTATAAATAACTGTTTTATTAATGTTATCAATTACAACTGGAATGTTTTTACCTTCTTTATTTAAGGTTACTGATGATATTTTTGTGACTATTCTATCTTTTTGCATATCTTTAGATAAATATCTATCGGCACTGAACTCTGCAAATTCCCATAGTATTCCTATTGTCATAGAAAAACAAATTGATACTATGCAGACAAATATAGGAGATAGATTTACTTGTACGTATTTGTTGCTATTAAGTAGGTCTACTAATGAAAAACCTATTGCGGCACAAATGAAACCATTTATGGTATGAAGAATACTATCCCATTCTCTTATTAGACCATAGAAATTTTGTATTTCACCTAGTATTTCTGAGGCAAATATGAATAGATAAACTATTATTTCTAATGTTGATGGCAGTTCTATATTGAATCTTTCGGATATAAGGCTTGGTAAAGTAAATAGTACAAGTGTTAAGACACATAATAATACATTTTCCCAGTTACCATTCATGCCTTGAGCAACCATGCACACTATTACTAAAAATCTTAGTAATAAATAGACTATTATAGTTTCTTTTGGCTTTTTATTTTTAATTTTTTTCTTCATATTAATCTCCTACTCTTCTTCAAATAATATTTTTATATTCTCCTTGGGT
>CAVIRY010000039.1:0-4761 GCA_963645255.1 bacterium | reverse complement strand
TCAGATGATTCTCCTTCAGAATTAAAAGATTTGTTTTATACAAGAGCTTTATCTTTAAATAATTTACGTAATAATACTTCTTGGATACCATATTTAGAAAATACATATTTACCTTGTTGTTTTTTAGAATATTATTTATTTCCATATACATTTAAAAGGTCTTTTTTAGAAAAGATTTCTAATAAATATGGAAATACGGAAGTATTAAAAAATTTAGCTATCTATTCATCATTTTTAATTGATACTAGGTATTCATTTGTTTTTAATGATAATTCTGATGAATTTATAGATTTTGGTACTTATATGGATGCTAGTGTATATGATTTTATAAAAAGAAGAAGAATAATTTATTGGAATAAAGCGGAGCTTCCATTGGAATTTGTAAATAGACATAAAGATATATTTCTTTCTGATAGTGCTCCTTTAGAATTAAAAGATTTATTTTATAAAAGAGAGTTATCTTTAAATATTATAAAGAATCATCCGGAATATGTAGAATATTTAATTGATAAAGATATAGATATTAGTTTGATTGATTTTAATAAAAATGGAAGTATTTATGATACTTTGATTAAATACTTTGGAACAAGTAAGAAAACTTTTGATTTTATTTTAATGTATGGTGATCGTCTTGGTGAATTAGATTCTAATAAATATTTGGAAGAAATTATTAAGACTTCGGATATTTCTAAAATAAAAGAAGTAATAGATATTAATATTAGAAAATTAATCTTAGAAGGACAGATTGTTTATAGGGAAGAGGATAAAAAATTATTACTTGGTTTAGGTCATGAATCTATTTTTTTAAGTGAAGATGCTCCATTAGAATTAAAAGAAGCCTTTTATTCAGGAAAGCTAGATTTTAAATTTATATTAGATAATCCTTCTTTGATATCTTTTTTAGAGAATGTTGATTTAAAACTTGCTCTTTTTAATAGTATGCATTATTATGAGGAGTCAATTGATAAATTTTATTTTTTGTTTGGCAGTAAAGCTAATAAATTTATATTACAGAAAACTAAAACTATTGATGATATGTTTCTTCGAGAAAAGATTGATTTAATGTATGATTGGTATTTAAAAACTGCGGGGACTTTTATACCTAGTTCTGTTGTTATGTTGAACTTTGATTTTAATGAAGCTGATAGGTTCTTTGAATATAGAAAAGATTGGGCAACTTTAGTTAAAAATGCAAGGTATTCTTCTTTTGATACTTATTTAGAGGCATTACTAAGAATTTCTTATGTTTTTGGAGTTTTTCATGGCGATAGAAAAGCTATGAATAAGATTAATAGTATTGTATCAGGTATACCTAATACTTTAGATTTGAATGATAAGTTTAATTTAAATAAAGCTGTTAATGATATATTTAAAGAGTCTAATAGAGTTGTTTCCGATGATATTACTTTGCCAATTGGATTTTATGAGTATTATAAAATTTTAGATATTATGGAAAGAGAAGGTTTAGTAATTGATAAAGAAATATCTATATTTAAACAAATTTATTCAGAGGGAGATTTATCTAGGTTAAAAATTAATGTTGGTAAATATCCTAAAACAGTTGAGGCTATTAGAGTATTTATGGAAACTGTTGGTTTTGATAAAGTTGTGTCACCAACTTCTGCACATTTAGCCTTTGATAGATTGGAAATGAAGTATGATTCGGATTTTAGAGATTTTTTACTTGATAATTTATGTGATATTGTTAATAATCCTGACTATTATAAAAGATTATCTATTTTACAAAAGAGATTTGATGTTTATAGAAATACGTATTTATCAGGACATTATGATTTGAATGATATTTTTTCATCTTTAGGAACAGGAAATTATGTAGGTGTTGATACTGGTAATATTGGTCTTGCTCAAACGGTAACAATTACGGGTTATCCAGAGGATTTTTTTAAACATTATCAATACATATATAATTATGGTAAATTGAGAAGTTATAGTAGTATACCACGTGTTATTGGAAATAAAAATGGCTTTACGTATGAGATTTTAAAACTTGATGATCCTTTAGCTTTAACAGTAGGATATCATACTGGCTGTTGTCAAGATATAGGTGAAGCTGGGGCTTGGTGCCTGGTTCATAGTGTTACTAATGATAATGGTAGAGTCATGATTGTTAGAGACGATGAAAATAATTTAGTAGCACAAAGTTGGGTATGGAGAGATAAAGATTTAATTTGTTTTGATGATATTGAATTTCCTAAAACCTCACATTTTGTTAGTCTAGCTACTAAGAAGGCTGGTAGTGTTTCTAATTTTACTGATAAGATTTTAGATGTTTATAAGGAAGCGGCTTCTGAAATTATTAGAGTTGATAATGATACTTTTGATAAGTTGTATCAAGATGAGAAAATAGATAGTGAACAATATAAATTAAGAGTATCTAAAGTTACGGTTGGTAAAGGATTTAATGAAAGTGAGGCTGCTATTAAACGTAATACTACAAAAGATTTAACTCCAAGAAAACCTCCTATATTTGATAAAATACCAGAAGTATTTTCTTATAAACCTTATACTGATGCTCAAGAACAATATATTTTAAGTGATACTGGTAGAAAAGAAGATGTATCTTCAGTAAGTGATCTTCTTAATTATTCAGATATTTATGAAGAATATAGTGATGATGATTTTAAAAATAATAAGGCATTGGTTTTAACACTTTGTGATTTAGAAAGAGAGACTAAAGGGGAATTAAGAGTAACTGAGGATATTTTAAATGAAGATAATTTATGTAGTATATTTAATAGTTATTATGGTACAAGGAATACAGTTAAAGTTATTATGAATCCTAATTTCGCTATTATTTATGATATTAATGATGAAGGAATAGAAGTACATGATTTATTCTTTAATACAAATATTGAACTTTATAGTAATTCTATTAATGTAGAAGATAAAGTATCTATGCAAATAGGTAATGCTTTTAAACAACTTATTTCAGAATATGGAAATATTACATTTGATACTTCTATGAATGAAAAACAAGAAAAAATGATTAGTAAATCAATGGATAAAAGTATGGAAGGAGAAGTAAAACATGCAACAAGATAATTATGTAACCATAGTTAAAAATAGTTTAAATAGTATTAATTATAAGAATGATGTTAATTATAAAGATATTGTTTTAACTTTTAAAAAGACAATAGATGAAAATAAAGAATTAATACTTATGACTAATGATATTGATATTAAAAATGAGATTGGTAAAAAAATAGATTTTAAAGTAATAGATAATATATTTGAAAGAATTCTTTTAGAAGACTTAGTATATGGTACTGTTACTTTGTCTAAACATGATAAAAATAGAAAGATAATTTATGGTAGACAAATATATAATAAAGGAAATATCTTAGTTGTTTTTGATGGGGATTTTTATGTCTTACTTGAATTAATCATTAGAAATATTTTAGCTAATAATTCAGTTATTTTTAATTATCCTTCTTATAATTTAGCTCTTAATACTTTATTTATTACTTTTATACAAAGTGTTTTAGAAAAGTCTAGTTTTAATAAATTACAAATACAACAATATGTTTCTTCTTCTTTAGAAATACTTAATTGTACTAATAGTTTTTCTTTAGTTATTAGTTGTTTAGAAGAAGAAAGACAAAGAGAAGTTTTAATTAACAGTCATTATCCAGTATTAGTTCTTAGTTATGTTAATTATAATATTTATGTAGAAGATAGTGATAATGTTTCATTTATTAATGAGATTATATCTTTAGGAATTAATTTTACTTTGTATGTAAAAGAACATATAGGAATAGAATCTGATATAGCTATATATGTTTCTGATTGTGAAGAAGCAATAGGAGAAATAAATATGGATAAATCATCATACGGGTCTTCTATATTTACTAAAGATATGAATAATGCTTCAATGTTTATTAAGAGAGTTAATTCTAAAATGGTAACAGTTAATACTTCTCCTACAATTGAGAGAGTTCTTGATATAAAACAAAGTGATTTATATAATGAAAAGACTATTATTTATCCAGGTGAGTTTAATATAATTGATGAGAAAAGTATAAAGATAGGGAAGATATATGAAATTTAGGGAAATTAGAAAAGCAAGTTTACTTGGTGTTTTTGGAAATTTATTTTTACTATTATTAAAAGGAATAGTTGGTTTTATTTCTGGTAGTCAAGCCATGATTGCTGATGCTTTTAATAGTGCTTCTGATATTTTGTCATCAATAATGACTTTCTTTGGACAAAGAATAGCTTCTAAACCAAGAGATGATGATCATAATTTAGGACATGGTAAAGCAGAATATATTTATTCAATGTTAATTAGTATTGTTATGATAATAATGGTATTTAAAGTATTTAAAGATTCAGTTATTAATTTATTTACTTTAGAAAAAGCTACTTTTACACCTTGGTTAATAATTGTTTGTATTGTGACAATTGTAATTAAACTTGGTCTTTTTCTATATACTAATAAATTATATAAAATAAATAATAGTTTATTATTGAAAGCTAATAGAAATGATCATAGAAATGACTGTATTCTTACTAGTTTAAATTTAATTGCTTGTGTACTTGGTTATTATGGAATATATTTTGTTGATAGTGTTGCGGGTATATTTATTTCTATTTGGATATTTATTGTAGCTTATAAAATATTTATAGAAAGCTATGATGTTTTAATGGATAAATCTATAGATGATGAAACTAGGAAGAAAGTGTATGAAGTAATTTCTAATCATAATGAGATAAAAAAGATTAATCATTTTAATTCAACAC
>CAVIRY010000038.1:0-2119 GCA_963645255.1 bacterium | reverse complement strand
AATTCTATTGAGTCCCTTTTTTGTTTAATAAAAAACTAAACGCACTTTCCTTATAAACAAAAAAAGAAACTAATAATTATATCAGTTTCATCATGTAACATTTTCGCTTAAAATTGGAGGTTAACCAATGTAACATTTTCGCTAAAAAATCACACGTTTTTAATAATTTAATTCTCGCTCTAGGTATTTAACTATACATAAACACCTAACTTTTCATAGATTAAAAAGAAGGGAGATATTATGTATAATTATAATTATGATACTACTTGGTATCAACATATGATGAGAAATTCATATAATAATATGACTAACAATTCTTTATTTACACCTGAAGTAGCCTATAATAATGGAAATTTATTTTCTAACCTTTATAGCGAGTACAAAAATTATAGACCAACACAACTATCAGCTAATACTGAAAAAGAAAAATTACTATTAGACCTTGGTAGATTATCTTTTGCGGCTCATGATTTAAATTTATACCTAGATTTAAATCCTAATGATGAATCTATGCTTACCCTATTTAATGATTATAGAAAACAAGCAGATATTATGATTAATGAATATGAATCAAAATTTGGACCATTAAACATCAGCAGTAACAGTTTAGAAACAGGTCCATTTAAATGGATTAATAGTCCATGGCCTTGGGAGGTGATGAAGTAATGTTTAGTTACAATAAAAGATTACAATATCCAGTTGATATCAAGAAAAAAGACTTAAAAATGGCTAAATACCTAGTCACACAATATGGCGGCTCAAGCGGTGAGCTAGCAGCGTCACTTCGTTACTTAAACCAAAGATTTACCATGCCTGATGATAAAGGAAAAGCACTTCTTACTGATATAGGTACTGAAGAACTTGCTCATGTTGAAATGATTTCAACAATGATTTATCAATTAATGAAAGATGCTACTTTAGCTGAAATAAAAGAAGCAGGACTTGATACTCATTACGCAGAACATGCCAAAGCCCTATATCCAACTGATGCCTCTGGTAATCCTTTTACAGTAGCCTACTTTGCATCAACTGGTGATTATCTAGCTGATTTATCAGAAGACATGGCTGCCGAACAAAAAGCACGTGCCGTATATGAAAACTTAATAGATTTAACCAATGACCCAGATGTTATAGGACCATTACTATGGCTAAGACAAAGAGAAATAGTTCACTATACTAGATTTAAAGAACTATTTGAATACTATGAAAAACAACTAAATAACAATGCAAATAATAAATACATAAACCAATATGGACAAATGATGTAAAATGTAGAAAACTCTACATTTTATTTTTGTTTTTATTTACTATTTTTTGGTATACTAAAATTGACAAGAAAGATTTAATAAACTATACTTTTATTAGTCAAGGATGTGATAATTTGAAACTAGTAGAACTAGAAAAAGATAAATACGATTTATTTGTAAAAAACAACAAATATAAAAGTCATTTTTTACAATCAGCTTCTTGGGCAGAGCTTTGTAAAGAAAAAAGAGGCCTAACTCCATACTGTTTAGGTTTAGTTGAAAATAACAAAATTCTAGCAGCTACACTTCTCCTTAAAAAAAGCCTCCCTCTAGGGCTATGTTACCTATATTCTCCAAGAGGATACGTACTTGATTTTAATGACTTTAAACTTCTCGATAAATTTACTGAAGAATTAGTAAAATTCGCCAAAAAACAAAACGCCATTTACTTAAAATTAGATCCAGATATAATTTGGAAAAGAGAAAATTATCTTGGTGAAGTAACTTTAGAAGAAGCTAAGAATCAAAAAATATTTAAAGAATTAAAACGTCTAGGTTATAAACACTTAGGTTTCACTAAGAACTTTGAAACTATGCAACCAAGATATACATTTAGAGTTGACCTAAATCAAGATTTAGAAACAATAGAAAGTCATTTTTCTAAAACTACAAAGCAACGTATTCAAAAATCACTAAAATTACAAACTGAAGTAGAAATAGGAACAGAAAAAGACTTACCTACTTTTTATCATTTAATGATGCTAACAGAATCAAGAAAAGACTTTGTTTCATACAAACTAGATTATTATAAAACACTATATAAACTATTTAATAAAAATGATAAAGCTACTCTATTCTTAGGAAAAGTAAAC
>CAVIRY010000037.1:608-6156 GCA_963645255.1 bacterium | reverse complement strand
CTGATATACCACATGATAATTCCATATGTGTATATGTTGGAATATGTCCTAAAACTGTTAAGTTTTTCATATTAGGCATTCCTGAAACATCTGATACTTTATATCTTGATAGAGTGATATAACTTCTGTTAGTATGTTCAACACCCTTTGGACGACCTGGATCTGTCGTACCAGACGTATATGTTATAGCACATGTATCATCAAGTTCTGATTTTTCAACTACTTTTCCCTGATAATTTGATCCATACATTTCAAAGTCTTCTGTTGTAACAATTTCTTTAGTAGTACTTTGCTTAAAATGTGATATTTTATTATTAAAGTCATGAAATTTAGAGTCGATTTCAAAATAAGGATTATATCTTTTACCAGTTTTATCTTTTGGTAATGAGTCCGTTATAGAAAACATTATTATTTTATTTTTGTTTGAACCTTCCACAGTTTCTTTTATATCACCATATACATCGTCTGATACAAACATTACAGGTGAGTCAGTTTTATTTAGTATATCCTTTAAATATTCCTTATCGAACCATTCTCCAACTACATTTACTTTAGCTCCAATTAAATTACAAGCTAAAAATAGGTAAACAAATTCTGGAATATTCGAAGTACATATTGGTACTTCTGTCCCTTTACTTATACCAAGTGCTTTTAAAGATTTTGCGTAAGTATAAATTTTTTCAAACATATCCTCATAAGTAACTTTGTTCCCTCTATAATAAATAGCGTCTTTAAATAAATTGTTTTTGTTTTTTAGAAAAAGTTCCACCGCTAGAGAATTATTATGGTTCATATCTAAATCAAATAAAACTTTTCTACTCTTTTTTTCTATCTTTGGTGATGGTTTATAAAACTTTTTGCTTGGCATACCAAATTCTTTCATGTTTAATATTTCTTGTTCTAATTCATATATTTGTTGCATGTTATTCCCCTTTCTCGAATGGCTGTATTATATCATATTTCGACTTATTAGTCAATTTAGATTAGGCTATACATAGCTAGTTATAAAAATTAAATGCCAAACCTTTTTCAAAAATTGGCATTTAATGAAATGTTGCTGTTAAAAATATTGTTTTCATAGTGTTGTTTACTAGTCATTATTTTGGATATTCTTTATATTTTGATATATTTTATTTATTGTTTCTTTCAAATCCGATGAACTATTATTAACATATATGGTGTTTTCTGGAAGACATTGTTTAAATTCTGTTAAAAACATTTGTCTTTTCTCATCATCATCCAACACAGCATCTAACTCTGTTTTGCCTCGACTCGTTATTCTACTTTGTCTTGTTTGCTCATCGGCATACACAAACAAAGTTAAATCTGGAACCAATAATTCGTTTCCATATATTGTATAATCCATTTTCATATCTATTCCAGCAACTCTATTTGATACAACAGTATCTATTAAATATCTCACTAGATAGACATTCTTATTTTTGTAGTCACAATTATTTCTAATATAATCTGACATATACACGTCTGATGATAAATAATATAACATATTAGCTATGCAAGATTCACGTCTAACTTCAGTATCAATTATTTCTCTACCAGTATACTCTTTGCTTGGCGTTTTGAATAAATATGATCCATCATCAATTTTGTGAAGTTCTTTACCAACTGTACTAGTTCCAGTACCATCTAATCCGGTTATAACTATTAACATTTTTATCCTCCTATTCTGCTAATTCAATTTTTTCATTACTAATTCATATGCTTTCTTTATATCATAATTATTTTCAACTTTTATTCCATAAGTTTTAATAATTTCATACATTTTTTGTTTTTCACTCACAATAGTTTCATCTGATACTCCTTCAAAGTCATTCTCATTTTCAAACTCTAAAAGTAGCCCTAAGCCTTCTACATCTTGAAAGGCAAATTCATAATTATTATTACTATAAACAATAACATCATAATGAACACTTACAAGTTTTTTAAAATTTATTTTTTCAAATAATTCTTGTGCTTTTTTCGTATCATCGATTGAGACATTTATCTTTTCTTCTGATATTACGATTCCATCTTTGGAATATTTTTTGTTTTTATATGTTAATTTTTTAAATTCAGCTTCTGCAGTTTTTAAATATCTTATTAAGACACAAGAACTTAATACTTCTAATATATTATTTTTATCAATTTTAAGTTCTTTTGGACAAACATAGTCATCTTCAACTCTACTTTTTCTAATTAACTTAAAGCCTTTTGATGTTAATAATTCATCAATTTCTTTTAATGTATTTTTAACTTTTACGGTTACTTCTATTTGTTTCATAGCTTAACTCCTTATTTATATATTTCGATGCTACTTATTGGTCTTTTCCCATACTTTTCTTACTCCTTTTAATGATAAAGTAGATAAAGTAAAACCAATTACTGGAACTAGTGAGGATAAAAATATATTATTTACGGTGTTAATTGCTAGAGAATATAATACAACAACAATATAAGTTAATATCATAATACATATTTTTCTAGTCCAACTTATTTCCCAAGACTTATCTAGCTCTACTCTTTTATTTCTTTCTTTGATCTTTTTAATTTCTTCTTCTAAATTCATAATCTTCACTCCTAAAACTAATTATACTTAATATTTTTATTTTTTTCTACTATGAAGCAACAACATTTATCAAAGCCAGGGACATCTTCAATTATTTTGTTTTCAATAACTTTTAGATTACTATTTTCTATTTCTTTATGCATATTTGAAAGGGACTTTATTCTACATGAAGTTGAAGCGACGGTTACTCTTTCATTAATATTTATGTTTGTTCTTTCAACTTCTTTGAAGGCCATGTTGATATCTGATTTATACTCATCTTTACCATTACCCATGGCGATAATTAAAGCTTTTCCAACGTTACTTAGATGTTCATGGATAAAATCATAAAATTTTTGGCGATGGTTTTCTTTTACAAACATATGAATTACAGCTACTGAATAGATAAAGTCATACTTTCCTGATAGAGTATCTTGCATTAGGTCAAATTGCTTAAAATTATTTGGATGTTTATTATTAGTTAATTCCTTACATTTATTTACAGCACTTATTGAATATTCTAAAGCTAGGGCATTATAACCTTTATCAAGTAAAAATATAGCGTCTCTTCCCTCTCCAGAACCTAGTTCTAATATTTTACTATTTTTAGAAATTTTATATTTATTTATAGTATTAAAAACTTCAGGCGTTGGCTTAGGTATTTCCCATAGATTATTAGATTCATGAACTTTTTTATACCTTTTTTCATAGGCTTTATAGTATTCATCTTTCATAAAAACTTCTCCTTAATTTTTTTTCTGAATATATTTTCATTTAGATTTTAATTTTTGTCAATAGAAAAAGTAGTTACAAAAATAACTACTTTTGACTTTGTTCTTGTTTCATCCTTCTAATCTCTTTAGCTTTCGCAATAAATTCTTTTCTTAATTCTTTAAATTTATGAGTTCTATCTTTAGCATGAGGGAAAGCATTTATCAAACGTTTTGTTAGGTAATTACTATGAAGTTCTTCAATTATTTTATTCTTTACTTCGTTTGTATTGTCTTCGCCATACCTCTTGAAACTTTTATTAAATTTTAAAACTGTAGTACCAGAGACAATTGTATCAGCATAAAAAATTATTGATAAAATGATACTTATTGTTACCAGAAGATTATTAGGCAATAGTAATATTAAGTTTTCTAGCCAAGGATTTAGATATTCTATTACTAAAACACCAGCTAGACCGAATAATACTCCATTTTGAAGACATATTCTTCCATTAATATTAAACTTCTTGTCAGAATAGTCCCACCAGCGTAAGTTAAATAATTTCTCAGCAATTAAACTACATAAATATTCAATTGTTAAACATACTACCATACTCATTATGAATAAAGCTACAATATCACCTTTATATTTTTGAAGAGTTAAAATCATAGCCATAGAGCCATAGCCAAAGATTGGAATATATGGTCCTACTAGGAAGCCTCTATTTAAAACAACTTTTTTCTCTATAATACTTACTGATGTTGACTCTACAATGTATCCTATAAAGGAATAAATAAAAAACAATAAAAATAAATTATAATAATTATATTCCATATTATACCTCTTATATTAATTGTGATAGTAATAGAATAATTACACCAATGGATAATCCTACATAACTAGTTTTCTTATCAGTTGCTTCTTTTAATCTAGGAATTAATTCACCAAGGACAATAAATAGAAGCATACCTAGAGTAATTGATAATAAGATACCTAATATCACTGGAGAAATTGTTGTTAGATTTAGGAAGAACATAATTAAGCCACCTAGGAATGTTGATAATGAGACAAGTCCTATAATACTTAATGTTTTCCAAATATTATCATTACTTTGATAGAATGTAGCTGCTATAACCATTCCTAAAGGAATGTTATGAAAACCAATTCCTAGAGTTAGAGCTAAACCGATGTTAGCTTCCGTAAGAAAAGTTGAATATACAGCCATTCCTTCTATTACATTGTGTAATACTAAAGCAAGAGACGTTATAACACCTATATGAATTAAATTATTTTTTCTTTCTTTTTTAGTCATAGAACTATCTTCATGATCTGGAATAAATTTATCAAGTAATTTTAATATTCCATAACCTAAAGCTGTACAAATTATAAATACAAAGATATATTTTATACCTAAATTTTCAATTATTTCTGGTAAAAGGTCTGTTACTATTAACATAGCAATTACACCTAAAGCTAATCCTAGGGAAAAGTCTACTACCTTTTCTTTTTTCTTTACTAGGAAGGCAAGTATTGCTCCTATTAAAATAAATATTCCTAATAATAGTGTTGTTAGTAGTCCTAATTTAACTTTGTCCATATTATGCAACTCCTATCATTATTAATACTATTAGAGCTAAGATTAGACGATATATCATAAATATTTTAAAGTTATGATTATGTAAGTATTTTAATAAGTATTTAATACATAATAATCCTACTATAAATGATATTAAGATTCCTAAAATAAAGGTTCCAATATTTCCTGCTACAACAGTCCAAGTTGCCTTTTTAAATAATTGTAAAACTAGAGCACCAGCTACGACGGGGGCACTTAAATAGAATGAAAACTTTGCAGCATCTTCTCTATTTAGACCTAAAACTCTACCTGTTGCGATTGTTGTTCCAGATCTTGAAAAGCCTGGAATTAAAGCTAGGACTTGACTACAGCCAATGATAATAGCGTCTTTGAGAGTCATTTTTTTAATAGTCTTTTTATCGTCTGAATATTTATCAGCACAATAGATTATGATACCCATGATAGCAAGAGCTAAAGCTATTACAACATAATTATTTCTAATAGCGTTTTCAATAACATCTTCAAATAACACACCAGCAATAGCAGCTGGAATAGTTGCAAATATTAAATACCATAAAATTTTCCCTTCAGTGTCTTTTATTCCTTTAGTAAATCCTTTACTAATCATATTAATAAAGTCTTTAAAGAAATATATTCCTATAGCTAGAAGTGTACCAAAATGAAGTGCTAAGTCAAAAGTTAGTGCAAGATGAGCA
>CAVIRY010000037.1:0-598 GCA_963645255.1 bacterium | reverse complement strand
ATCCATCCCAGCACCTATTCCAAATAAATCTCTAAAAATTATTAAATGGGCTGATGAAGATATTGGTAAAAACTCTGCAACTCCCTGAATAAACCCTAAAATAATTATTGATATAAAATCCATATATTTCTCTCCTAATTTTCAAATATTGGCATGATAATTGGTACAACGTGTTTTTTACGTGATACGCAACCTGGTACGAAGTAGCCTTCTGGTATTTTCTCTTTAGCATAAGCTAAGGCCATTACATCAGCACCATGGTTATTAAAGATTACGTAACTTCCATTTTTGATAATATCTGTTACGTATAAAGCCAGTAAGTTATAATTATTAGCTTCACTCACTTTGTCTAATACATTAACATAGTCATCCATATCTTTTTCAATTTCATCAAAGTTCATAGTAAAGAATTGTCCAATAGCAAACTTCTTTTCACCTACTGTATAAATCTTAAAGTCATTATATAAAACATCTTCTTTACTCATACCTTCTAATGAAGTACCGGCTTTTAATAGGTTCATACCATATTCTTTATAATTTACTCCTGCTACTTTAGATAAGTATTCAACTGCTTCTACATCTTTAGGTGTTGCAGTTG
>CAVIRY010000036.1:0-5525 GCA_963645255.1 bacterium | reverse complement strand
ATCCTATAGATAACAATGAAAAAATAGATATTATGTCCTTACCAAACTATGGTGTATTAGGCAGAATAAAATTAAAACTAAATGTTCCAAACGGAAAAACAAGGGTTGTAATAGAAGGCCTTGAAAGAGTTGAAATAAACAATTACACTTTCAATAATAAGAATTATTCAGCTAACTACAGCGAAATTGAAAAAATTGAAGTAGAAGATGAAAATAATTATATAAATGTATTGATAAAAGCCATTGAACGTTACATCAATAGAGTTCCATATATAGGTAACGCTATCATGAGCCAAATAAATAACGTAAGAAGTCTAGATGAATTATGTGATTTAGTAGCCAGTTTCTTAACAATAGAATTTGATAGAAAGAAAAAATATATAACAATAATCAATCCTGTTGAAAGATGCAAGTTATTAATAGAAGACATTAACATTGATTTACAATTTGCTGAGTTAGAACAAAAAATAGAAGCCCAAGTTGAAAAAGAGTTAAATGAAACTCAAAAAGAATACTTTTTACGCGAAAAAATCAAAGCCATGCAAAAAGAACTTGGGGAAGCAAATAGTAAAGATGATGAAGTTGTACGCTTAAAGAAAAAAGTATCAAAATTAAAGTGTAATAGTAAAGTAAAAGAAAAAATAAATCGAGAACTTGCTAGGTACGAAGCCATCAATAGTAATTCTCCAGAATTAGGAATAATAAGAGAGTATCTTGATTGGATGATAAATTTGCCTTGGAATACATGTACAAAAGACAATCAAGACTTAGTAAAAGTAAAGGAAATACTTGATGACTCACATTATGCTTTAGATGAGGTAAAAACAAGAATTTTAGAATACTTAGCTGTAAAGCAAAATACTAATAATTCACGTAGTCCCATAATCTGTCTTGTAGGCCCACCAGGAGTAGGTAAAACTTCTCTAGCCATAAGCATTGCTAACAGCTTAAACAGAAAAGTCGCGAAAATTAGTGTAGGTGGAATAAATGACGAAGCTGAAATCATTGGTCATAGAAGAACCTACATTGGCGCAAATCCAGGCCGTATAATTCAAGGTATAAGAAGAGCCGGAACTTCTAACCCGGTATTCATAATTGACGAAATAGACAAAATGACAAAAGATATAAAAGGCGATCCAGCCAGCAGTCTTTTGGAAGTTCTAGATCCAGAACAAAACAGTAAATTCTCAGATCATTATATCGAAGAAGAATTTGACTTATCAAAAGTATTTTTCATCGCAACAGCTAACTACATTGAACAAATTCCTTATGAATTAAGAGATCGTTTAGAAATAATAAATCTATCGAGTTACACAGAATATGAAAAATTAGACATTGCTAAAAGACATTTAATTCCTAAAGAGTTAGAAGAGCATGGCTTAACGCCTTTACAAGTTCAAATTTCTGATGATGTAATTATGACAATGATTAGAAACTATACTAAAGAAGCTGGTGTTCGTGAACTTGAAAGAATGATCGCAACACTGCTTAGAAAAATAGTAAAAGAAATTCTTCTTGAAAAATCTAATATGTTTTATATGATAGATGAAAACAGTGTTGAAAAATATTTAGGTAAGAAAAAGTATTTATATACTGAAAATATAAAGAAAAATGAAGTCGGTGTTGCAAACGGAATGGCCTATACAATTTTTGGCGGTGACATATTACCAATTGAAGCCAATATGTTCAAAGGAAAAGGCGATTTAATACTAACTGGTTCACTTGGCGAAGTAATGCAAGAGTCATGTCAAATTGCTCTAAGTTATATCAAAGCAAATACTGATAAATTTTCTATAGATTCAAATCTATTAGAAAAAAACAATATTCATATTCATTTCCCAGAAGGAGCTGTTTCAAAAGATGGCCCATCGGCTGGAATTGCCATTACTACAGCTTTAATCAGTCTTTTTATAAATAAGCCAATTAGTTATACTATATCAATGACAGGTGAAATAACTTTACATGGCCGGGTTTTAGGAATAGGTGGCTTAAAAGAAAAAGTCATTGGTGCACATAGAGCCGGTATTAGAAAAATTTTTATACCTTTTGAAAATGAAAAAGACTTAGAAGATATTCCAGTAGACATAAAGAAAGATATTAAATTTTATTTTGTAAATAATTACAGTGAAATATATGATAAAGTATTTAAATAGATAGCTGAAAGAAGAATATTAATTCTTCTTTTTTCATAGTATGATTTAGGAGGTCAATATGAAAAAAATAATATCTTTTAAAAAAAATATAGAATTTCCTTCAATGATAGGTGAAATTACTGCCATTTCCTTAGACCATACTTTAAAATTTATTGATGAAAGTAACATTGCTGGAGACTTTATAGTAACTGGTAGTTATAAGTTGACAGAAGCTTCAAGATTAGAAGAAAATTTTGAATACACAATACCAACAGAAATAGTTTTGCCAGAAAAACTTGATTTACAAACAACCAAAATATCTATTGCTGACTTTTATTATGAGATAGATTCAGATGTTACTATGATCTGTTATATAGATGTAAAAATAGAAGGCGTAGAAATAATCGAAGAGATAGAAGAAAAAGAAGAAATGAAAACTATAGAGCCAGTTATACCAAGTCCATCAAAAGAAGACCAAGAAACAAGAAGTATAGAAGAGACTAAAAATGAAAGGGAATGTGATGGTGATAAAATTATGAAAGAAACAAGTGAAGAAAAAGTAGAAATTACTCATAATGAAACAGCAGCGAGTACAAACAATGAAAATAATGAGAATATCATAACTAGTAATAATGACAATGACCTATCAGAAAAAGCTGGTTCATTATTTACATCATTAGATAGTAGTGAAGAAACCTTTTCAACATACTCAGTATATATCTTAAGACAAGAAGAAACGCCTCAATCAATAATAGAAAAATACCATATTAGCAAAGAAGAGCTAGAAAATTATAATGATTTATCAAATTTATCCGTAGGAACCAAAATTATAATTCCAAATACTGAAGAATGATTAAAGAAAGAGAATTTCTAAAAAAGTATCAAATAGACCCTATAAATATATGCTACAAAAACAATTCCAAAATCATTATAGCCGAAGATAAAAAATACACTATAAAAGTTCGAAGAAATAATAAAGACATTTATAACTATCTTAGAAGCCATGCTTTCAACAACTTCTTATCCCCATTGACTACCATCGAAGATCCATATGAAATATATCCTTACATAGAAAGTGAAAACATGTCAAACAGTAATGATAAAGCTGTAAGTCTTGTTTACCATTTAAGTCTTCTTCATACTAAAACAACAGTATATGAAGAAGTAAATTTAGACAAAATAAAAGCCTTGTATGAAAAAACAAACCTCGAATTAAACAACCTTGCTGACTACTACCATGACTTACATGACTATATTGAAAATAAAGTGTATATGTCACCAGAAGAATACTTACTAATTCGAAACATAACTCTAATATATAATGCTATTGCTTTTTCAAAAGAAAGTTTAAAAATCTGGTATGATAAAAAAAAAGCCATGAAAAAAGAACGTCAAGTATTCCTGCATCGCAACCCAATACTAAAAAATTTTATCGTGACACCAGAACATCATTACTTTATAAACTGGGATAATTCATCACACGGGATGCCATTATATGATTTGCTAACACTTTTAAAAAATGACTATGAAGAATTAGAACTAAAGAGTCTTTATAATCTTTATCAAAGTAAATATCGTTTTACTGAAGAAGAGGAACTGTTATTTTTCTCTTTATTATCAAAACCATGGAAACTCGAATTTAGCAAGAATCATTACAATAATACATTACAAGTTCAAAAACTTCTAGACTATATCGTCAAAGGAAGTACTATCATCTCAAAAGAAGACCAAGAAGACCAAGAAACATAACATTATAAATTCAAACAGCAATATAATAACATTAAGTCTAGTAGTTATAAAAAGTAATAATAACATTTGATAAAATAAAATAATAAATACAACAATAACACCAATAAGATAAAATATATTACTCTTTCTTTTTTGCTTACAAGAATTACAATTACAAAAGAATGGATGCTTACTTTTCATTACTCTTCACCTATAGTAGTCTATGAAAAAAAAGAAAAATAGTTACATTTGCCTAAAAACAATTGACAAAAAAATACTAGATTGATACAATATAAATGATAATGATTATCAATAGGAAGAATTATATGAAGAAAAGAGTCACGAAACAAAAACAAATAATTTTGGAAACTATAAGAGAAGATCGAAGTCATCCAACAATGGCTGATATCTATAAAAAAATCCAAAAAAAAAGCCAAAAGATAGGTCAAGCAACAGTGTACAGAAACATAAATGAACTAGTAGAATCTAATGAAGTAGAAAAAATAACCGACTTATCTGGTCAGTTTCATTTTGATGGGAACGAAAATAAACACTATCATTTGTTATGTACAAACTGCCAGAAAATATTTGACATATTTGATGAAAACTATAGTTCAATTATTTCAACTGTCGCTAATAATGATGAATTCATGATTACTGATGTGAAAATAACCTGTCTTGGTCTATGCTCTACATGTAAAGAATTATTATCAAAAAAATAAAATTATTTGGAAAAGAGGTATTACAATGGAATTAAAAGGTAGTAAAACAGAACAAAATCTATTAAAAGCATTTTCTGGTGAAAGTCAGGCTAGAAACAAATATACATTTTACGCAAGTAAAGCTAAAAAAGACGGTTATGAACAATTAGCCGCAATATTTGAAGAAACAGCAAACAATGAAAAAGAACACGCTAAATTATGGTTTAAAGAATTACACAATGGACAAGTTCCATCAACTATTGAAAATCTTGAAGATGCTGCAGCTGGCGAAAATTATGAATGGACTGAAATGTACAAAGAGTTTGCTGCAGTAGCTAAAGAAGAAGGTTTTACTCGTATAGCAAACCTATTTGAAAAAGTTGGCGAAATCGAAAAGGAACATGAAGAAAGATATCTAACATTACTAAAGAATATTAAAGATGATAAAGTATTTAAAAAAGATGGCAACAAAATTTGGGTATGTAGAAACTGCGGCTATGTTTACACTGGCGAAAACGCTTTAGAAGTATGTCCAGTATGTGCTCATCCAAAGAGTTTTATGGAAGTAAAAGCAGATAACTATAAGTAAAATACGAAAAATTGATTCACATAGTTGAATCTGTTTTTTTTCTTAAAAGGCAATTTCTGTTTCTAACTCCTCATCAAAAATTGCTATAAATAAAAAAATAAAACCAGATATTAAAATTAAACCATTAGCAATAAAATTAATCGTTTCAAAAAACTTTTTACTTTCAGTATCGTAAGGAGATAGATTTTTATATGCTTTATATCCCGATACAAAAAAATAAAAATAGATACCAAGAACAATAGAAAAAATTATAATTAACAGTTTCCTATAATTATTTTTAGATTCTATGTCATTATTTATAAAGTAATTAACTTCTTCTTTATTTGCAATAAAAGAAAGAATTATTATAACTAAATATATAATCCAAATATAATT
>CAVIRY010000035.1:0-2914 GCA_963645255.1 bacterium | reverse complement strand
ACTTATCAATAGTTTATTGTGTTTTCTTATAAACTTCATAACGCCTCCAAAATAAAAAAGAAATATAACTACATTATTATATTTCTTTTATTCTTATTTTAGCACCTACTTCAGATAGTTTTTCAACTATATCTTCATATCCTCTTAAGATATGTTCAGCATTGGTTATTGTTGTTCTACCATCGGCTTTTAATCCTGCTGCAATCATGGCAGCTCCAGCTCTAAGATCAGTTGCGACAACTTGGCAACCTTTTAATCTTGTTGGGCCAAGTATTGTTGCAGTTTGATTTTTTACGGTAATATCAGCACCTAAATCATTTAGGTATGGGATATGCATAAAACGATTTTCCCATATTGTTTCAGTTACTTTTGACTTCCCAGAACTTTGTGTTAAAAGTACTGTGAATGGTTGCTGCAAGTCGGTTGGAAATCCTGGATATACAGCTGTTTTTATATTTGTTGATTTATATGAATCTTTAGAATTAATTATTACATAGTCTGAACCAAGTTCAAGGTTAACACCTATTTCTTCTAACTTTGACATTAATGAATCAATGTGTTCTGGAATGATATTATCTACTTTTAATGGAGCTCCTGATAAAGCACCAATGATTATGTAGGTTCCAGCTTCAATACGATCTGGTATTACTTCATGAAAACATTGATGAAGATAATCTACTCCTTCTATTTTTATTGATGAAGTTCCAGCTCCAGTAATTTTTGCACCCATGTTATTTAAGAAAGTGGCAACGTTTACTATTTCTGGTTCTTTTGCGGCATTATCTATTATTGTTTTACCTTTAGCTTTTACGGCTGCTAACATAATATTTATTGTTGCTCCTACTGAGGCAATATCTAAATATATATTGGCACCTTTTAGTTCATCTGCTTCTACTGTGTATTTATTTTTATCAACAGTTACTTTTGCACCTAGTGCTTCAAATCCTTTTAAATGTAAGTCTATTGGTCTAGCTCCTATTGAACAGCCACCTGGAAAGTACATTGATGCTTTTCCATATTTTCCTAATAATGCACCCATGAAGTAATATGACGCTCTTAATTTTTTCGAAAATTCTTCAGTAATTTCTGTATTTTCCATCTTACTGGGATTTATAATTATACTTTCACTTGCTCTTTTTGTATCTACTTTTAATGTGTTTAATATTTCACATAGGTCATTTGTATCTGTTATTTCTGGGACATTGCATATTGTTACTTCTTCATCTGTTAATATTGCGGCTGGTATAAGAGCAACTGTTGCGTTTTTTGCTCCGGAAACTCTAATACTTCCAGTTAGTTTATGACCTCCGTCTATTTCAATGACTTTCATTTTACACCTCCATCTACCTAGTATATTTTATATCTTAGTTCCAAATAGCGTTACAATTTCTGAGATTCTTTCTTTCATCGCAGCTTCACCTGATGAAATTATTTTTCTTGGGTCATAAACATCTTTATTCTCTAAAAGATACTTCCTTACGGCCTTACTCCAAACTGATTGAAGTTCAGTATTAATATTTATTTTTGATATTCCTTTTGATATAGCAATTCTGATTTTATCGTCTGGAATTCCAGTTCCTCCGTGTAATACTAATGGAATTGGTAAACTTTTATTAATTGACTCCATTGTTTCAAAGTCAAGATTAGCTTCTTTTTTATAAAATCCATGTACACTTCCTAGAGCTGGTGCTAAAGCATCAATATTGGTATTTTCATATAATATTTGACAGTCTTCTAATGTTGCATTTGTTTCATCTTTGGTCATATTATCATCTGTTGTTCCTATATGACCGACTTCTGCTTCAACACTTATTCCTCTTTCATGAGCATATAAAACAACTTCTTTTGTTATTCTAATATTTTCTTCTAATGGTAGTCTTGAGCCATCGATCATTACAGATGAAAATCCAGCATCTATTGCTGAAATACAGCTTTCTACGCTACTTCCATGGTCTAAGTGTAGGCATACTGGTATTTTAATATTTAAAGATTCGATCATTGCTTTTACCAAGTCTGCTACTACTAAGTATGAGCCCATGTACTTAACAGCTCCTTCGCTTACGCCTAAAATAACCGGTATATTTAATTCGTTACACTCTTCTAATATATACTTAGTCCATTCTAAATTATTAATATTAAAATGTGGTACAGCATAATGTTCTTCTTTTGCTTTCTTTAACACTTGATTCATGTTAACTAACATCTTATCACCCAAATTTATCATAAGAAAATATAAGTTGTTTGTCAATGTTTTACTTGTATTATTGGGATATATTATGTAAATAATTAGTTAATAAGATACTTTATCGACAGTAAAATTAAAATTATTATTCCAAAATATGTAGCTTTTTTCCCTAGTTTCTTTGACAGATATTTTCCAAGTAGTAATCCTAATAAAGTAAATATAGCTGATGTGATACTAAAAATAAAAAAGGCTATATTTAAATTATTTTCTACTATACTTAAAGCTAATCCTATAGAAAAACTATCTATACTTACGGTAAAAGCAAATACTATTATGGAAAAAATACCAGTTATAGTTCCTTTAATTTCTTCATCTTTTGATATATACATTTCTATTGCAATAATAAGAAAAATTAAAGCGACTATGATGTTTGAACCTGTTGTTATAAATTCTATTTTTCTGCCAATAGTTGAGGCTAAGTACGGCATTAAGTAATGAAATAATCCTACGCAAAGACTTAGCATAATTGTTTTTTTAGTACTTATTTTATTTGTACCATATGCGATTGCTAGTGAAAAGGCATCCATACTTAGTCCTAAAGCAATAAAAAAATATATAAGGAGTTGCTGCATTATATCACCTTATATATTTTATTCTTATAATTATTAAAAATACTTATCTATTATTTCTTTAATGAATGATGTGTATTCTACTTCGTCAGTATCAGTC
>CAVIRY010000034.1:0-2245 GCA_963645255.1 bacterium | reverse complement strand
TAGTAAGATAGGTGCTATAGCGGATTTTATTGATCCAAGAGAAAATTCTACTGGTATTGAAAAGTATTTGAATATTTCAAATCCTAAACATTTAATAATGTTGGATGCTTGTTTTGAACAATTTTCTGAATTGTTTGATAAGAAAAATATAAAAAATGTAGTTATTACTTCTGCAATTGAATCTTTACCATATCCAGTAACTGGTGCTATGAAGTTAAAAGAACAAATTGTTGAAAGTGAAAAATTAAAACAAAGAAGAAAAATTATTTCAGAATCCGATGCTAATTTTATGACTTATAAAAAATTCATATCATTAGGAAAAATGTATGAGTATTGGACTGAAGAAAAATATGAAAAAGATTGTCCAGTAGCAATTGTTCATACAGGTGGTACTACTGGAGTGCCAAAGGGTGTTTTATTATCAAATGATAATTTAAATGCATTAGCTAATCAGTTGAAAAATTGTGATTTACAATTCAAAAGATATAATAGTTTATTAGGTGTTATGCCAGAGTTTGTTGGTTATGGATTGAGTGTTGGATTACATACATCAATGGTGTGTGGAATGAGGACAATTATGGTACCTAAATATGAACCTGAAAAAATACCTGAGCTAATTTTAAAATATAAACCAAATTGTATGGCTGGTTCACCTGCACATTGGGAAACTATTGCCAATAGTCCGTTAATGAATGATTCTAAAACAGATTTGTCTTTCTTCAAGGCTCCAATTGAAGGTGGAGATACTTTAAATGTAAAAATAGAGGAAAAAGTAAATAAGGTTTTAGATGAGCATGGTTGCGAATACAAAATTCAAAAAGGTTATGGATTAACTGAAAAGTGTTCCGCTGTATCTGTTTGTTTCAATAATGATGTAAATGAATTTGGTAGTGTTGGTGTACCGTTTACTAAAACAATAGTTGCTGTATATGATAATGACACTGGAGAAAACATGAGATATGATCAGCTTGGTGAAATTTGTGTTAGTGCACCAGATGTAATGCTTGAGTATTATAATAATGAAGAAGAAACTAACGGTGTAATTAAAACTCATAAAGATGGGCAATCATGGTTACATACTGGTGATTTAGGATATGTAAATAGTAATGGTGTATTATATATTGTTGGAAGAATAAAGGATATGATAATTAGATATGATGGAATAAAAATTTATCCTTCAAATGTAGAAAGAATAATGGTTGGTCATCCAGCAATAGAATCAATAGCTGTATTAGGAGTTAATGATCCAGAACATATGAATGGAGAAATTCCAGTAGCTTTTACAGTATTATCAAATCATGAAAATGGTGAGGATACATTTAAAAGTATTGAAGAGTATGCAAAAGAGCATTTAGTTGACTATGCAGTTCCTACTGCATATTATGAAATAGATAAAATGCCTAAGACACAAGTTGGTAAAGTTGATAAAAAAGTTTTAAGAAAAGAATTAAAAAATGTAATTGGAACTGAAAAATAGACTCAAATGTCTATTTTTCTTATTGGAAAATTATAAAAATGTGATATATTAGTAGTAAGATAAAAGCGGGTGAAAACATGGGTATTAGAATAGCAATTTTAATAATAAATTTTATATATGTAGTTCTTGCACTCTTTGTATACTTTTCTAAGAAAAGAATAAATAATGCAGAAAATAAAATATATGAAAAATTGTTACTTTTAGCACCGACGGGTTTACTTTTAGAATTAGGATGTAATTTAACGGCAATTTTTAATACTCCAAGATTAGTTACAAATATTGTTGGAAAAGTGTATTTAATTTATATAATAATCTGGGTAATGACTTTCAGTTTATATATTTATTTGGTAACTAAACAACATGGTAATGATTTAAGCACTTATAGGAAAAGTAAAACAAGAAAAATATATATGCTTTCAAGTTTTATAGTATCATTTGCTACTTTGATTTTCCCAATAAAGTTTGTGTTAGGAAATGATTCTGCTTATATGTCTGGATTTGGTGTTTATGTTACTGTTCTATATATTGTGATTTTATTAATTTTTGATTTTGTATTATTTATTAAGTATTTGAAACAGTTAAAATTAAAAGAGAAAATACCTATGATAATATTGATAGGTATTATTACTATACTTGTACTTTTAAATAATGTGGCCCCAGAAATTCAAATAGTATCATCAGCGTTTGCTTTTTTGTCTATATTAATGTTATTTACAATTGAAAATCCAGATATGAAAATGGTTGAAGCTTTACAGAAAGCTAAGGATG
>CAVIRY010000033.1:0-3002 GCA_963645255.1 bacterium | reverse complement strand
GGAGATGACTACTTAAATATAAAAGAAGCCATTGGAGATAACAAAATACTAGGAGTTTTAATAACCCATGCTCACTTTGATCATATAGGAGCACTAAGAAATTTTCTAACAAAAAAATCTATTAAAATATTTAAAAGAAGTAATTTAGAAGAAAAAGAATATGAAATAGGCTCATTTAAATTTAAATGTATATATACTCCAGGTCACTCAAAAGATTCAGTAACATTTTATTTTGAAGAAGAAAATGTAATGTTTGTTGGAGACTTTATATTTAAAGAGTCCATTGGTAGAACTGATCTTCCAGGAGCAAATCCAAATGAGATGCAAGAAAGTATTAAAAAAATTCTAACATACGATGAAAATATAAAATTATATCCTGGTCACGATGAAGAGACAACATTAAAACACGAAAAAGATAATAATCCGTATTTAAGATAGAAAGTTTTCCTTTCTTTTTTTCTTTATATATGCTAGTATAATAAGACAAAGAAAAGGAAGTATTAATATGAAAGTATGGACAAAAGTGAGACTAAAAGATCGAAATAAAGAAATAGATAAAGTAAGTCGCTCTCTAACAAATTATTTATATGCACTAGGACCTGCATCAAATATAAAAAGCAAATATAATATCTCACCATCAGACTATGAAAAATTAAGTCAATATACCGCAGACCGCATATCCGGTATATTAATGCTTTATCTAGCTAAAGACTATAAAAGAATCAACGACATCGCCAATAAATATAACTTTAGTAATGACACAATAAAAAATATCCATCCAGAAATAGAAGGATATATAAATAAATAGAAAAAAACCATCAAACGATGGCTTTTCTTTTTATAAATAAAATAAAACACTAATAAAGCCAATTACCATAGCTAAACATAAAATTATTGATATAATACGTACTACATTTTTATTCATAATTCACACCTCAACATAATTATAAAATAATTGTCATAAAAAGTAAAACATATTTTTAAATACAAATAATATATTTAAATGAGGAAGATAATATGAAAAAAACATTAAACAAACTAAAAGATAAAAAACAATTTATACTAATCCTTATAATATGTATAGTAGCGTTTATAATAGGAGTATTATTACCAAGTATTTTAAATGAAGAAAACAGAAAAATAATTGAAACAAGTCTAAACTCATTTTTTGACAATATAAAAAATAACCAAGTAAAAACAAATGAGCTATTATTTAAAACATTAACAAGTAATATAATTATAGATTTAATTATCTGGCTACTCGGTATCTCTATAATAGGAATACCTTTAGTAATAATACTACTAGGTTACAAGAGCTTAAGCTTAAGTTTTACATTATCTTGTATTATAAGTACATATAAATTAAACGGCATAATTAAGGCATTAATATATCTAGTACCAAATATTATCAACTTATTTATATTTTTTATAATAAGTTACTACTCAATAAGTTTTTCATTAATGCTATTTAATTATCTCTTTCGAAAAAAAGAATATAATAAAAAAGTTATTGTAAATAGATATTTAAAATTATTAGTCATTAGTATCGTTATACTTATATTTACCGCAGTAATTGAAACATACGTAATACCAAAACTCTTTTCTCTAACGTAGACTTTAAAAAATAGTCATTTTATTGTATAATTTTAATAGGTGAAAAAATATGAATAAAAAACTAGTCGTTGTAGCAATGTCAGGAGGAGTAGATTCTTCAACTGCTGCTTATTTATTACAAAAAAAAGGTTATAATATCGTAGGAGCGACAATGAAATTAATAAATGATGAAAAAACCGAAAAAGCAATAAATGACGCCAAAGATGTCTGTCAAAAATTAGAAATAAAACACTATGTATTTGATTTAACTAAAGAGTTTAAAGAAATAGTAATAAATAACTTTATAGAATCATATTGTTCTGGACAAACTCCTAATCCTTGCGTAATATGTAATAAAAAATTTAAATTTGGACTATTCTATAAAAAAGCAAAAGAAGAATTAAATGCTGATTATATCGCAACAGGACATTATGCAAAAGTAGAATCTGGTAAATTAGTATCAGCAGACACTATTAATAAAGATCAATCATACTTTTTATACGGTATAAATAAAGAAGTCTTAAAACACGTTATATTCCCTTTAGAAAAATACAAAAGTAAAGATGAAGTAAGAGAAGTTGCGAAAAGTATAGGACTAAGTGTAAGCAATAAAAAAGATAGTCAAGAAGTATGCTTTATACCAAATGATGACTATCCAAAATATTTAGAAGAACACATGAAAGGAAAAATAAAACCAGGTAATATATATTTAGAAGATAATACAATTATAGGTAAACATCATGGATTAATATATTACACTATAGGACAAAGAAAAGGACTAAATATATGTTATAAAGAACCATTATATGTTTTAGAAATAGATACTAAAAATAATGCTTTAATTGTAGGACCTAATAAAAGCCTATTTAAAACAAGATTACTTGCTAATAATATAAATATACTAGTAGATGAATTACCAAGCCATGTATTAGCTAAAATAAGGTCTAGAGGTGAAAAAGAAGAAGCTACATTAGAAAAAGTAGATGATAAAATAATAGTAAACTTCAAAGAACCAGTAAGAGCTATTACAAAAGGACAATCTGTAGTATTTTATGATCAAAATAATATTTGTTTAGGTGGCGGAATAATAGAAAAAGTACTGTAAAATAACACAGTATTTTTTAAATTTTAAAAAGTGTCAATTTACACTTGATTATTTACACAAACTTGCCTATAATTATATTAGGAGGGTAAAACATGAAAGAATTAAATATAGTATTAACAGAATTAGGGATTAGTAAAGTACGCTTAGCTAAATATTTAGGAGTATCTAGACAAATGTTATACAATTATCTTGCGATAGAAGATATTAATAACTGGCCTAAAGAAAAAGCTGCTAAATTATTAAGCTTATTAAATATAGAAAAAATTGATGAATTAAAAAATTTAAAAATCAATGGGGAATATAT
>CAVIRY010000032.1:0-2028 GCA_963645255.1 bacterium | reverse complement strand
TTTTTTTACACCATCAGCACTTATATCTGTAAATATCTTAGTCAATAAAAAATCTAATTTCGGATTAATATTAGCGTCTTTTCTTTTATCCATCCAATAATTAAGTTCATATTCCTTACTCCATTTCCTACCTTGATAAGTCATACCAGCCGCTAACATATCACATACCATTTCAACAAAATAACTATAAGGAATTATTGGAGTTTTCTCTGTTGCTGCATAATCATACCAATATTCATAATGATGTTTATTTCTACCTTTATGATGTAACCAAGCTTTAGAATACCCATTAACCTTTTTACAAACAGCAATAGGACTACGGTCCCCTACAAAGTATCTTGCACTTTCAAAAAATTCTGTAAATGAATATTTTGATAAATCATGAGTTAATCCTCTCCAAACTTCTCCTGCTCTAAAGCATAAACAAAATACTTTAAATCTATGTTTATTAACAACATGTAAATGTCCAAAAAACTTATGTACAGTAATTTTATATTTATTATTTTTCTTCTTCATACTTCCACCTTAATAATTGTATCAAACTTTTTAAAAAAAATCACTTGAATTGGAAATAAATCAAAAACAAAAGACTGACTTTAAGCAAGATTTAAGCAAGATATTATATTTCTATACTTATAATGATATAATATAAATAACAAAAATGAGGTGAATTTAATGCAAAAATATATTCCACCATTTGAAATATCAAATGAAATATTACAAAAGATTTCTAACATTATGGAAAAGATAGGAAAATTAGATTCTTATTCTAATTTAGACAAAACTCCATATTCAAGAAAACAAACAAAAATAAACTCAGTATACTCTTCTATTGCTATTGAAAACAACCCATTAAGTTTAGAACAAGTAAAAGATGTTATAAATGGAAAAAAAGTAATTGGAAGACAAAAAGACATTCAAGAAGTAAAAAATGCATATAAAGCATATGAAATGTTAAAAGAAATTAATCCATACTCTATTGAAGATTTAAAAAAAGTTCATGGAATTATGACATACTTAGTTGAAGATGTATCAGGAGAATTTAGAACTACTCCAGAAGGCGTATTTGATGAAAATGGCAATTGCATATTTATATGTCCACCAGGAGATAGAGTTAACATATTAATGAATGACCTATTCAACTAGTTAAATGAAAATAAAGATAAAATTCATCCTTTAATCCTATCCAGTGTATTTCACTACGAATTCGTATTTATCCATCCATTTACAAATGGAAACGGAAGAATGGTTAGATTATGGCAAAATTCAATTCTATATAAATGGAAAGATATATTTGAATACTTACCAATTGAATCTAAAATACACAAATATCAAGACGAATACTATGATTCAATCGCCCAATGTCATAAAAATGCTAATTCAAATGTATTTATTAAATTCATGTTAAAAATGATAGATAAAACATTAGATGAAGCAATAGAAGCTACTCACCTACCAGTTACAAACGAAACAATAAATATAAATAAACTATTAAAAGTAATGAAAACTAATAAACCAAGGAACAGTTAAATTAACTATTCCAGATAAACCAACAAGTATTATAAAAATTAATTAGTTCCACAATGTGAAACCAATTAATTTTTATGATAACAGCTACAGTACCTTTTTCATTCCTCTAACAATTCATCAAGCATAATATTAACCTTCTCCATACACTCAGGTTTATTATCTAATAACAAACGTAATTTAGAAACCAAGTCATCAACTTTAATTAACTTACCAAACTTATTTATAGCAAAACACCTATAAGATAAATAGACTTCCCTTTCTCCCAAACGTGATAAAACTATATTGTCATTATTAAAAACAATATAGCCTACATCCAATTTATTAAGTTTTAATATTACCTTATCATAAGAAGAATTCCCAAATGAAACACAATCATTAACATACTTATAATCAAAAATATACCATAACATTTTAGCATCATCCATAAAAGTCTTATAAAATATACCTTCCTTAATAATAACAATAACATCACTATACTTTTCCTTATAAGTCCTATAT
>CAVIRY010000031.1:0-18665 GCA_963645255.1 bacterium | reverse complement strand
ACTTTCTTCTGTCATATCAGTATCATTAATTATATTATCTTTTTCATCCGCTATTAAAAAATAATCATTAATTGCTGCTACTTCTAAGTTAGAATTAGCTTGGTAATTAATACTTTTTGCCGAAACATTAAAGGAACTAAAGCTTATTAGTCCAATAAATATAATGAAAAGAATATTTATTCTTTTTTTCATAAGATCACTCCATATACATTATAACACATTAAGTATATCAAAAGAAAAAAAAAATAGCAATTATTTGCTACTTATTTACTATATAAATACTATTCCAACATTCTGCCCATTCACTAGCTGAACCATCATCAACTCCAATAGCAACAATTCCCATAACTAAATTAACTAATTGTGGTACTAAGAATACTACAACTGCATAAATTACTCTTTTAATTAATCTAGATTGAGCTGCTTTTACTTCCTTTTCATCTGAAGCTATAACTGCTTTTCCTAAATCAAATACTCCAAATAATATTAAAGCTATTGGGATTAAAAGGCATATGTATTTTAGAATACCATTTTTTATAATTGCAATTACCGGTTCTAGACCTTTACATGCTCCACCATTTGCCATAATATCGCTCCTTTTCTACAAATATATTATCTTATATATGATTATTTGTCAATTTTTATTTTCTAAATAAACCAAATACTCTTCCAGAATTAGTATTATTAGAACTTCTACTAATTAATCCTGTTCTAGTTAAAAAGTCATTAATAGCACCATTTCTTTGTCTTTCATCTAATGGTGGCATATTATAAGCAACTCTTACACTTGATTCTGTTTCAAAATCAGATATATCTTTGCTTGATAATAAACTTTTATTTAGAATTACTTTTTTATTTTTCACTCTAGAGAAAGCTCCTGGCTCTCTTCTTATTAATTTATTTAATTTTATAACACTTGGTTCTATTAAGTAGAAGACTTCATGACATACTTCATCATGTGGATAGGTATTTAAATCTATTAAGATAACTGGTACTTGACTATTACTAGCAATAATATCTTTTAAATTTTCTTTAGTCGTTGAAAGCATATTTTTTTGATTAAAAAACATGAAATCTCGTTTATCCACTTCTATTGCTAGTATCATAGTATTTAATGTTGCTTCCAGTTCTTTTTTTAACATATATATTAATGTTGTAGAACCAGCATTATCTGTTATACTTCTAAATCCCATTATTATGGAATTATTATTTTGACTTGTTACGGAATTATTAGTATTTGAAACAGCAGTTGTCGCTGATACTTGTACTGCTTGTCCTGCCATTTGTAATATATGTTCGACATCTTTATATGTATTAGATTTTTGAAGTAAATACTTTATACCATCTAAATTAGTTGTAAAGTTATATAAACCATATGTTATGATCCGTGATAAAAAAGTAGCAGTACATAACTTGGAGTTTTCAGGTATATATAATACTACTTTTTCAGGATCCATTTGTTGTGCTAAGGCTTGATAATTGTTTGGATTATCATAACCTTTTATAGCAGTTACATCGAGTATCATTTTATTGAAGAAAAAGTTTTTAAACATTTCTACTATTTCTTTTGCTTCATAACTACCTGTAACTGTTTTAATAATGTCAATATCTAAAGAAGATAGTGATTGTTGTTGTTCATTTACTATTAATACATTCATCTATATCATCACCCAAAATTAAATTTACCTACTAGGTTTAAATGTCCTTGTTGTACCTGAAACTTGAAATATACTTAGATTTGGCATTATTTTGTTAATTATAGGAATATCAATAGAAATTGCTGTTGTAACCCGGTAATAAACCTTCTCTGGTAAATCTTCTGATACACCTACAGCTGCTTCTGTTGTGGCATTATATGCTTTAATACAGTAACCGTCGTCACAGTCAAAACCTGTTATCTTTAAGGGCTCAGCATTATAGCCAACTTGCTTCATGTAGTTTGTTATAGCTTTATTACACTGATTATTAGCATCTCCCGGTGTACAATTACCTTCGTATTCTTCTATTGCACTGATTATTTTATTCTTTACACGAAATGCCTTTGTATAGTTGACATTGAATGCTAAATATCCTGATACTAATACCAAGAATACAACAATAATTACCATGTTCATAAGTCCACCAAATGCATCACGCATAAATATTCACCTCTTCTTATTTATTTTTTATCTTCTTTCTAGTACGACCATACCACTATAATTACCAGAAATGTTTTCCCATTGGGTATTTATTGAAGTTTTGATAATTGGCCACATAATCCAGAAGAAACCAATAACGGCTGCAATTGCAATTAAAGTAATTACAGTTAGATTTAATTCTCCAGTTGCTGCTTTCATTTACACATCGCTCCTTTCTTATTATTACAAATTGATTATATCAAAATGCATTGTTTTTATCAATATTTTTTCTTTAATTCTTTAATTATTACATACTAAACATCATCATCATAGATATTAAAATTATTAGCATAACACCAACACCAGTTACAACTAACATAATCATTGTTTGGCTTTCCATATGTCCAAGACGTTCTTTATACTTAGTTTCACGGGCTTTATTTTGAAGATTTGATACTGTTCTTGAAAACATCATTAATCTTTCTTGTTTTCTTTCCTGTGAACCTAAACCTAATCTATATAATAAACGCATCATACGCATAGAATCACGTACTGGATAAGTATTAGCAAAATCCATATATGGATCAATAGTTGAGTCACCTGAATTTATTTTATTAATCAATTCTCTTAAGCCTGGTTTAAATATTTCAGGAGCATCATCTATAGATTTACCTAATGCTACTGGTACAGTATAATGTTGAATTAAGATTTCTAAACTCTTTAAATAATATGGTAACATTATATCTATCTCATGTAGATGAGTTTTATAAAAACTTTTAAGTTGTAAATAAGGTATTTTAAATAAACCTACTCCAACTACAATTGAAAATACTAAGTTTAAAAAGAATTGTGAATTAAATAATGTACCTGATGATCCACCTGTTGCACTTATTGCTAATACAACTAAAAATCCAATAATAGCATAAGTACATCTTTTCATATATAACTGATCTACGTCTACTGATTCTCCGTATTTAGCAAAAACTAAGAATGTATAATCTTCTTCTCTAAATGCTTGTAAATATTTTTCATTGTCAATCATAAATTTTCTTTTATCTATAGTTCCATTATATATAAATATACCTATTATGATTGCTCCTACTACTAACGCTTCCATTATTCAGCACCTACATTCTCATTATAGTATCTTTCTCCTTTTACAAGGAAATAAGTATTTATAATTAATACTCCATGAAGTAAAAATTTAATATACCATCTTTCTAAAAGAATAATATATGTTTCTCTACCAAGTAAGTATTGTACAAGCATTACCATGAGGTATAACATTATACCGAATTGTAAGAACGATTTATGAAATGCTGCTCTTTCAATACGGTCTCTATAAACACTTTCTACAAGCATGTCTATATCTAGTTGCATGTTATCTAATGAATCAGCTGAGTTTCTAGCACCTTCTTTTGTTATTTGTAAGAATAACTGGTGCATATTTTTTACGATATAGTATGGATAAGTTCTACTCATATAAGCAAGTGACTCATCAATACTACCGTTTTTATAAGCTAATTCTATCATGTAATCTACATCACTTTTTACAGGATCTTCTAAGATACCTGAGTTTCTTACTCCTTCTAGTGATTTAACAAAACTTTGCGTTGTGGCAAATTCCATGATTACATTTGATGTATATACTTGAATTTGTTCAAAGATAAATTCGCTATATACTCTTTTACATCTTAGGTATGATAAATAAGGAACAAACATAATGACTGCTATTATATAGAAAATACAAATTAGTAAGTTATAAAAGTATAGATAAGTAACAGCTCCAGCAAAAGCTGACATACCTATTACTTGTACCATGTATTGTCTTGGAGTATATTCTTGACCTAATTCTTTTGTTTTTTCTCTTACTACTTTGAATGAATATGGTGCAAATCTATCATACATTTCTTGGACTTGGACAGTAATAAATTTTCCAACATTCTGACCTTTATAATTTCTATATGCGAATACGACAAAGGCAATAACTAACAAAATAATTAATTCTTCTATATACATATTTATTACTCCCTCTTTATTTTATTTTTTATTGTACACTAGGATTACTATCTAATGATGGTAATGACTCAGGTATAGTTGATGTTACACTTGGTAATACTTGGGTAGCATTAACTGTTGGTATAACTAATCCTGGTTGCAATGGTACGTTTACTTGGCCTTCTGGGACTTGTGTTATTGGTGTTGCAACAGTTTGTGCAGAAGGTTGTTGTATTTCTTGAATTGTACCTGGTGTTGTTCCTTGTTCTCCTGGATTAGGTTGAGCCATGGTTGTTTGTAAACTTGGTAATACTACTTCTTGTTGTTGTACTTGGGCATTAGGTGTTACTACAGCTGTTGGTAACACTACTGATGTTTCTGGCATTACTTGCTTTGTACTAGGTACTTCTTGTACTGTTTGATTTTCAGGTTGTATTATAGATTGTTGCACTACCTCTTGATTTACTGGTTGCTCTACTACAGTTGGCGTTTCTGGTGTTGGTAATACTTGAGCTGTTTCTTGAGTTGGTACAACATTTCCAGGTATTACATCTGTATTTTCTGAAGGTACAGCATTTTCAGTAACTGCAGGTTCAGTAGCAACTTCACCTGGTACAGTACTATCTATTTCATTTTCAAAAGGAAAATCATCTACCATATGACTTGTAACTGCTGTTATATCAATATTTTGATTTTCTAGATATTCAATTAAATGTTTACTAGGTTTTCTAAGTATAGGTTCTTTTCCAAAGATTTTTTGATATAAGATTCTACTTTGAGGTTCATTATTTTCATCTACATAGAATTCTGTAACTTCATCTACTTCACGATGGAATTTCCCTCTTTCCTTACTATAATATGCTCTTATATGTACACCTAATTGAATGTATCTATAAATTGTTGATAGGAACTGATTAACATCTAGATCAGTTTCCATCAAACTGTATAGACGATATGGAATAGCTGATGCTTTATCAGCATGTATTGTAGATAGGATATTGTGTCCTGATGAAATTGAGTTACGTACAGCTGTAACTGCTTCAGCACTACGTACTTCTGATAGTAGAATCCATTTTGGATTCTGACGCATACAGGTAACTAATACATCAGTATAACTAGCAACGTTATTTGTTTTCATTGAAACAATATCACGTTGTGGGAATATTTTATCTAAGTGTAATTCCAATGTGTCTTCAATAGTAATTATTTTTTCATTTGTTTTAGTATGACTGGCAAGGTATTTTACAAACTCTGTTTTACCTGAACCAGTTTCACCAGAGACGATTATATTACAATGTCCTTCTACACATTTAATTAAAATATCATGAATATCTTGTGTGAAGTAATCGTCTTTAAGTAGTTTTTCTTTTTCTAGACGAATTTTAGCTGGTGTTTTACGTATAACCATAGCGATACCATTTGTTGCGATTGAAGGATGTACAAAGTTAAGACGTAATTCACTTGATTCTGCATCTAGAAATGGCTTAGCATTATTAAATGTTGTTCCCATAACGTTTGAACATTGAAATGCTAGCTTTTCTACAAACTCTGGTGTTGCTCCATTGACTTCTACTCTAAGTGAGCCTTGCGTTAGAGAACGAATCCATATCTGTCCATTATTATCATAGGATATATCAGTAATGTCATCATCATCTAAAAGGGATTTTAAAGGCCCAAAATCAAGTTTATCAAAAATATTTTCGTTCATCTAACCAACCTCTTTCTTTTTCTTTAATCTTAACTTTCAGTCCATACTGTAACTTTATTGATCCAGTTCTTTAAATCTTCACTTGATATATTAACATCTCCTGGTTTATCTTGTAAACTTTCATTTGTTGGAACTGGAATTAATGTTGTATCATAATTTCTTAGATACTCTGCTTTTTTTAGTAATAGATACATTTCTTCAGGTACAGCAAATATTATCATAGCTGGTGTTCTTTGTTCATCTAAGTTAGCAAACACAGCTTGACCTGATGAATCTTTTACAGCTAAAACTTTAACATTTTCAACTAATTTTCCTAACATAATTTTATCAGCATCTGGAGTTACTTCACCATCTGTTATTTTATTAACTGCTTTTAGATAAATATCAATATAGTTTTCTGGATATACTGAGTTACCATATGTAGATTGTGTAGTAACAGCCATATTATATAATACATATCCTTTTGGATATTTTAAAATTATACTAGCTGGTAATTGTCCTTCTTCAACTACTGCTGTTGAATAGAATAAACTTCCTTCTGGAATTATGCTATCAGGACGTGCATACTTATCAATTATTTGTGATTGTTGTGTAAGCACGTTTCCTTTTAACATTGAAGGTGGAACTTGTATTGTTCCTACCATTTCTTGAGTAATTTGTGTTCCTCCTTTAATTGTTTCTTTAGCGTAAGGAACTGTTATTGGATTAATAGCTTTATTAACACGCAAATTATATCCAACGTATAATACTAAAACTGCAAGTACTACACCAATTACAGTTACAGTATTTTTGTTTTGCAAGAATTTTTTTAGTCCGTTTGTGGTATTCCCCATTTTATTATCTCTCCTTCTTTAATTAATATGATTTTCCATCTATGGTTATAGGCTTTCCTAATTCATTATTGGGATTATTATACGCCTCTTTTAAATACATATCCGTTAAAACTGTTGACTCAACAATTGCATCATAACTTGTAATTATACTTAAATTTTCACCTTTAGCACTTAGGACTGTATCAGACTCTACTTTTACACTTACCTTTGGTGGTACTTCATTTAAATCATAAAAACTTACTGTGTAATTTCTAGTATTATCAACACTATCAGCAAAACGTCTTAGAAAGTTTTCTACAAATTTGTCTTTATCTAATCTAAGAGCACCATTGTCACGATAGTATTTTACATCGATTGCATCACCGATGGCAGCATCTGTAGTTTCTTTTAATAAATAATAATCAAGTTCACTTCCTGTAGAATAATTAGAAATAATATTTATTAGTAATAATCCACATAACGCTAGTATAATTATACCAACTGTTAACATTCCTTTATTCATATACTAACCTCCTAATTAATAGTTATTACAACTTTCACCGTTTGCTGTTTGATTATTACATCCAAGTGTTCCAAGTTTTGTAATATACTTAGAATCTAGCGTACTTCCTGTACCTCTAAATAACGAACTTTTATAAACTGATACTCCATTAATTACTTCAAAAGTACCTTCATATTTTGTGTAGCTGTTAGAATTTGTCGTTCTTATTGCTTTTAATGCCTCTTTATCTAATTCAAAAATATATTCTGCTTTTTCATTATAAACCGAATCGCCTTTAGTTTGAATACTTTCTCTTAATTCTACTGGATTAATAACATAGTCTTCATTTTTATCATTTGCTGCATCTTTTGTCCAGTTAAATCCTGGTGTTCTTCCTGTTTTTGTTTTATCAGTAGTTTCTGTTCCATCAGTTGATGGGAATAAGTCTGAATTATCAACGGTACGAATACGATATCTTAATACTGGATTTTCATCTATAGTATCGTTACACGGTGGATTTGTACAGTTCTCAGAATCAGGATCAGAATCAGGATCAGTCTTTTTACTTGTATTATATAATGCGTAGAAACAACTTACATCTATGTTCCATTTGAAATGACCAAAGTTTCTAGTTGTTGCTGTAATATTTAAATCTTCTACTGCATTTTTTAAATCTGTATCTGACATTGTTGCACCAGTTTCAACATTTTTCTTGATATCGTCTCCTGTATGACCCATTTGTTTCATCATTCCGTAATACCACCAGCCAACGTTTACATCAGCTGAATTTAAACTTGTACAGAATTTATCTTTTTTGTAGTGCCATGCAGTGTTAGTTTTTGTAACATAACTTATTTCACCGGTTTTGTTATTTATCCATGTTCCTGGGAAACTCCATTCTGTCATGTATTTAGTTTTTGGTGATTCTTCTTTGTTGCACCAATAACTATCTAAAATGATTTTATCAGAATCTGTTATTGTAGCACTACCATTGGAATGTTGAATATTACTTGTGAAATCAATTATGTTATTTGTAACTACATTATTATCATCTTCTGTTTTATTATTAACTTCGATAGTAAACTCTGCAACAGTAGTCGAACATGTAGCTTCGGCTGCACAGCTATTTAAAAAGTATCTGTATTTTTGTGAATCATTTTCAAAATCTCCTGCTGCATCCGAAGGATTTAGTTTATCACCTACATTACATCCAATGAATGAACAAGTCCAATCGCAATTAGCAATACCTGAATAATCACCAGTCGTTCCGTTTGTAAATGTCCATGAATAGGCTGTTTTAAAACCAATATTAGATCCATTTTGGACTGCTGTATAATACCATACTTCACCATTTTTCCAACGTCCAACGTTTGTACTTGGTGCTACATTTTTCGCAGGTTGATTTGTTTTATCATGTGCTATTGTTTCAGCAGCTATTGTACTATTTAAGAAATAGAATCTAGCGTATTTTGCCCAGTAAGCTGCTCCTGGCACCCAGACGATTTTTTTACCAGCCCATTCGTAATATCCATAACATTCTGTGTTACTAGAATTACTTAATATTTCTTGTGAGACAGCTGCCCCAGCGTCAGCATTTGACATTTCATTAAGTATCTTTTCTTTAGTAATGTATCCATTACAAGCTGCTAATTTAGTTGCTTCTATTTTATCAGTATAGTTTAATAATTGATTATTATTATTTGCATATACTTTGTTATAACATTTATTAATACATTTTTGTGTATATTTACCATTATCACAGGAATTTACGCAGCTATCAAATTCTTCATTTGGACCTGCCGATTTATCATTAGCTGTATGACTTGAAGATTCGCAATAAGCAACAGGTTCACACGTCTTATAATCATCACTACTTGGTGGAGTTAAATCTCCCGTAGTCTCTGTTTCACATGATATTTCACTTTTTACTTTTACTTTATATTCAAAACATAAGCCAGCAATTGTTGCGACCGGTGGTCCATATTCAACTGTTATTACTTCTCTACACGTTTTATTACATGAATATGTTTTTGTACCAATTGTTTCGGATTTAGTTTCTGTTTTTTCATAGTAATACGAATTTTTATTTACATAATAATCAGCTGAGGTATCTAAATTAAGGTAGTCACAGGTTAATCCTATATTTTTAGTTGGATCTGTAACTTTAGTAGCTCCATTTATTGCTGGAAGAGTACCATTTTTACCGAAATGAACAAAATAGTATGATGTAAGAGCATTTGCTATTTGATTTTTAATTTCTTCTTCTGAAGGTTTAGTTGCAAGTGAACTTTTATAACATGCTGGTATGTATGCTTTATATGCTGTATCATGTGTCACTCTTTCCCAAGAAGCATCAAAAACTGTTTTTGATACCAAGCCACTAAAACTACTAAATCTTCCTGCTTGAAGATCCGCACATAAATCTGATTTGGAACTGTTGTCTATTGTATCTTTTGATACATTTTTTGGTATCTGGAAACCCTTTGAATATATATAAAAGCTCTTAGTTGTATCGGTTTCTATTCTTCCTTTAGCTGTTCTAGCTGATTCAATTTTTTGAACAACTTCATTAGCATCACTACATTCTTCATTCATTTTAACAAGTATTACTCCAATATTTTCGGTTCCATATCCATTATATGAAATTTTGGTAATATCATTGGTTAAAGTATAAGCGATTCCTGTATATATGAAATTTCTTTCAGGCATATTTATTTCGTCAGGATCCACAAGATAAACATTCCATTGATTTGAATCTCCTTTTAAATCTATAGTTATTACTTTGGTTTTGGTATCGTTTTTAATTTCAACTTCAAACCTTTCTGTGCTACATTTTTTAGTTTCTTCAGCATTAACATCTTTGACGTTGAAACATATAAAGAAAGTTAAGCATATAAATAAGATTCCCTTTATTATTCTTTTATAATTCTTCTTCATCTTCATCGCCACCTTCCATTATTTTTTGAATTTCTTTATAATTATTATTTCCTTTGACATCGTAGTTTTTGATTTTTTCTTTATCACGTACCATTCTAGCATCTATTTTATATGTATACTTTGGTGAATATCCATAGAATCTTGTACATGTTGCGAGTGTTATAATGTTATCATTTTCATCTACATCAATATCAAAGTCATAATAACTTTCTTTTATTGATTTATCTATATATTCTTTTAACTCTTCTTTATCTAGTGAAGTTGTTTGATAAGACAATTCACTATCTTTTACAATTGAAACAGAGAATATTTTATATAAGTAATCTTTTCCATTAATTGTAAATTGTACATATTTGTTATCTTCTATAAAATCTAAATACATGAAAGATGGTAGTTGTTCAAATCTAGTATGATTTTTATCAGTAATTATTGGATTCCTAGATACATTACGTATGTTGTGTCCAAGTACAAATATTTTGTTTTTTACATCATCTATATCATTTAATACCCAAGTAAAATCATCTGTTATTTCTTGTATATTTACTGTTCCATCTGAGTATATAACTGGATAATCAATATTTGTACCTTGCACTCTTATCCAAGCAATTGCTTTTGTCTGTTCATGTGTTTTATTATATTTTGTAATGTTTTCAGTTCTTTCTTTTGTCTCATAGTATGGTTTAAAGCTTCCTATAAGTTTTGCTAATCCAAATACTAATAAACATCCTATCGCAACTAATAAAAGAGTTGTTAAGACACTTGTATATATTAATCTTTTACTTTTACGTTTGCGTCTTTTCATACTATCCCTACTTTGCTATTTTATATGGTTCTTCTTTTGTTCCTTCTCCTGATACTATTTTACAATTTTTATTTAGGTATCCTACAGTTCTTATTCCTGCTGTATTAGAATCTGGAACTCCAGTATTATAAACTACTCCAATTGGTGAAATCATATATACAACACCTTTATCTTGTGATGAATTTAGTAGCCAATAACCAGATAATAGATTTTCATTTTGAGCTGTATATAAATCATACATATCTGGTGCATGAAATTTAACTTTATATTTCTTTGTCTTAGTTTCTTCTTTATATTTGGCTTTTGTTTTATATATTGGTACTTTTATTTCTGTTTTTACAAAATATTCTTCATCTACTGTGTCTGATACTTTTTGATTTATTATGTAACCTATATTTCCTTTTTGACTAGGATTATATATTCTATTGGTTATACTACCATCATAACTAATACGTTTTTCACCATCAATATTTATATTTGAGGTTGATATAACTTTTACTGTACCAGATTCTTCTGTTTCCACTATTCTCCATAGCATATTTGAATATTCTACATATTCACCAGAGTATCTAGTATTTAATTTTTCATCTGCTTGTCCTTTTTTCATATCATTGATTTGATATGGATCTTCTTTTGTTCCTGTACCTTTGGTAATTAAAGTTGTTCCTTTTATAGTTATTACTGGTCTAATACCAAGGTTATAATCCTTTGAGAAAGATGAATATTTATCAGCTGAATCAAAGAACATATTTCTTGTTGACCAAGTTTCTTTATCTGTTTTAGTATTAGATAGCCATACTATTGTTGATGGATATAGATAACTGTCTCCAGAGGAGTCTAAACTATTATTTATATCTTCTATAGATAAAATGTAGACATTTTTCTCTTTTGTATATGAGGAACATTTTTTAGTAGTTATATCTGTTACTCTATCATTACAATATTTTGTCTTAACAATATATTCTTTAGAACTATCTGCTAAATGTTTATAATAGTATTCTAGCCAAGTATCTAATCCTGAATAGTTAACATTCGATACATCGTCTGCTGATACTATTTTTACATTATCATTTTCCACTTTAACTATTCTAAATAGATTTCCTGAAAAACTAATATAATTATTTTCAACTTTTCCTGTATAAACGCCTGTACTATTAGTATCTTTCACTACTGTATTTTTTAACTCTTGTACTACTTTTACTGTTCTTACTTTTTCTGTTTTATTTTTAAAACTATCTAGTGCTGTATAAGTAACTTTATAAGTACCTATTTTAGATGTATCTACTTTACTTGAATCTATTGTAACTTCTGAAACATCCATTTTTCCATCTGTATTATCTACTACTTTTTTTACTCCAAGTTCTTCGTATTTTTCATCTTTATTTATTGTTATTTCATCGTCACCATTTAAAGTGATTGTAGGTCCTTTATGATCTGTTGCTGATTTAAGTGCTCCACATTCTAGGTATGCATAATATTTATATCCTGAATCTGTATGTTTTACTTTTACCCAGCTATTTGTTATTGAACAAGGTGTTTTACTAAATGGAACATAAAAATCCTTATCAATATATTTTTCTCGTGATAAGGTTTGTAATGTTACAGTACTTATTCTTGTTCCTGTAGGCAATTTATCTAAGTTTATTTCATAATATCTTTCGGCTGCTTTTATCATTTCTTTTTCATTTTGTCTAAAAGTTATGTATGGTGATAATACAAAGTACCAAACGAATAAGCAAATAATAGCTATAGTGATAATCAATCTTATTAATCTTACTAATCCTTTATTTTTCATATTATTCTCCTTATTTTAGCTTATATGTGTATCTATTGTTACGTACTGTAATAATTAATTCTATTTTTTTTGCTTTTCTTATTTTTGTAGGTACTGTTATATATACATATTTACCGTAATATTCCATGGTATTAAGTGCATTGCTGATTTTATACCCTTTTTGTTTATTATTACTATCTATATAACTAATTTTACCATATTTAGATAAAAAGTCAATCATATCTTTGCCTGCAAAATCGTTGGAAGAAAAGTCTAATTTTAGTATTTCTGTATCTTCTTTTGCTTCTTGTGTTTTAGTCTCTACTTCACATCCTGAACTATTACATGTTTTGATGTTATAGTCTACTGCTGATGATATTACTAGGTTATCAAAAATTATATCTTTTTCTTCTTCTTGCATTTTTATTGTTAATACGTCTCCAAGATTTACCGCTTCTTGGTCTTTAATTTCTGATAAATCTGTTATTTTTAGTTTTATTTTTCTTAGATGTGTTTCATTTCCATTTAGTTCTTGATAATAAAGTACAAATCTATTTAATTTATCTTTATCTGATACTTTATATATTAGTATTAAGTTTTTCTCTTTTTCTTTTTCTAATGTTAATTCTGTTACGGTTGTACCCAGGTCTTTAAATTGTGTTTCATATAATTTATTAGTTGGTGAATAGTTTGATGCTCTATTCATTACATGGAATCTATTTAAATTAACTGTTCTTTTTGTATAGTTATTTTTTATGGTTAAGTCTAATATTACAAAGCTACTTCCTGATGATACTTTTGTTCCTTTATAGTCTTTGTCACTATAATAACTATTATTTATTTTAATTGTATAACCATTGGTATTAATGATATCTCCTTGTTTATAGGATTTATTAACTACGAATATAAAGTTATAGCTTTTATAGGCAACAATTATAACTAGTATTGTACTTACTACTTCTACTAATAGTTTGTGTTCTTGTACAAAGTATCCTAGATTTCTTTTTAGTCTTCTAGCTAGTCTTTTTATACTTTCTTTGTCGACATCAATACTTATTTCCATTTCTTCACGGTCATCTTCGGATAATTCTAAGTATTCTTTGTCTGATTTAAAATCAAATTTATTTAGGTCTATACCAAAAATTCTTATTCCTAAAAATATGAAGTTAGCATACTGTGGTAATGTTAGGATAAAGATTGTATCTCTTAGTGCTCTTATTGTTGTTGTTTCTGAACTACCGGTATATGTATTGAAATACCCTGCTATAAATATGAATGTAAATAATACTGCTGCATATTCTAATATTGGAAACAGGTACATTTTCCAAGGTTTGTTTTTATGTTTTAGTAAGATAGCTATGGCTATACTTGTTCCTATTACTATTAATAAGGCAATAGTTGGAAAAAAGCCTGTATATTTAGATATTGACTCTGTATTAGGATCATAACTAAATAAATCTATGAATTCATTTACAAAGGAACTTAATGTAATTGTTTTGTAATATATAAATGCACAGACTATGAACATGAAGATATGTATTTTTCTAAAGTTTTTAATTAAAAAGGCATATGGCTTTCTTATGATCATTATTATCAACTCCTATTATCCTATTCTTTTTTAGTATACAATACTTTAGTGTAAAGGTCAAAAAAAAGTTCACGATTGTGAACTAATTTAGGTAAACGTAGCGTTTTATATTTTAGATGTTTATATATATAGTCTAGTCTTAATTATTAGATGGATTATATACTGTACCAGTAAACCATACTTCTCCAGTATCTTTATCTCTAATTATGTACATATATGGTTTATCAAATGTTAAGTCTATTGTTACAACTGGGACATCAAATAAATAGTCAAATCCTCCATTTGCTGATCCGAAACCGCCCATTACTGTTGCGGCTGCTGCTTTTATACCATCGTTTGAGAATTCAATATTTGCTTTATGTATAGCACTATCTATATATGTTCCTGTTGCGATTTCTGATAAATCGGCTTTTTCTTTATCAAAGACATTTGTTATACCTATTGCTTTTAAATCATCTATTAATTGTAATTCATATTCATATTTGAATAATGGTACTTTTCCTGTTACTTTAGTAATTTTTCCTTTTTCAAAGTTATCTAATTCTATTGTTTTTAAATTACTAATAATATTATCTATTTTCTTGGCATTAGTATTTTTTATGTAATCAGTTAGGCTTTCATTAGTTGGCATGATTCCAACATATTCTAAAGTAGTGCCAGAATATGTTTTTAAGTCTTTAGCGAATACTTTTACATTATCATCAGTATAGAAGTAATAATCAGTTGAACTATCTACTTTTCTGTAATTTGAATCTAATTGTTCAATAAATTTTTCAGTATATTTATCTACATCTAACTCATTAGCATTTTTTGCGTATTCATAATTGTCTTTATCTTTTAACCAGTCTGTATAAGCTTCTGATAGAGTCTTTTTAATGTTATTTCTTCCTAGAGTAGTTACTATGTCATAATTATTGATTGATGATCCAAATTCTACTGCATCAACGTCTTTTCCATTGAAGTTTACTTTTTCGTATATACTTTCAATTATTGGTATAGAGGTTGAATATTTTTCATGGGTATATTCAACACTATAGTAATCTTCATAGTTATTTGTTGTTGCTTGTATTTTTTGATTCCATTCCATATCGATTGCTAGTGCATTTACTAAGAAGAATGAGCCGCCTTTTACAATTTGGTCACTTAATATATTATTAACTAAGTTAAATGTTTTATTACTAACCCAGCTATTAATAGTATTAGCACTTGTAAAATCATCATATATTACTTCTGCATTGTATTTATCGTTTAAATTTTTTGTATAGCTTTCTTTTACTTGATTTTTATATGTATTATTAATGAATACTGCGTTTGCAAATGACATGTTATTACTATTGACATATTTATTTGATTTGTAATTACCGATAATATCATCTATTTGTTCTTTTGTAGTTCCTTTTGCTCCTTCACTAAGCATTGCTAGGGCGTATTTTATTGATAATGGACTGTACAGTTTGTTTTTTTTACCTGTTTCTAGCATTAGAAAGGCTAAGTCAAAGTCTTCTATTGAGTTACCTGTCATTTTATATGTTGATACTTTCTTTGACTCAGTAGATATTATATCTTTTTTATTGTTATTACCTTTTGTTGAAATAAAATATGCTACAAAGACTGATAATAAAATTATTATGGTAATAATTACTATCAGGTTTTTACTTTTCTTTTTAGTGTTTTCTTTAGTTTCTAATGTTTTATTTTTGTTTTCGTTATTTTTCATAACTAACTCTCACCTACCTTAACTAAATATTATTCCAGTTGATTAAAAAATGCAACATAAAAAGAAAAAACAGTCGTCTTGACTGTAATTATTTTATTTCAATTATTTCTATTTCGTAAGATCCATTTGGACTTTCTACTGTTACGATATCGCCAACTTTATGATCAAATAAGGCTTTAGCAATTGGACTTTCATTAGAAATTTTGCTTTCAAAAGGATCTGCTTCTTGACTACCAACGATTTTATATTCGTCTTCTTCGTCATCATCAACATATTTAATAGCTACAGTATTACCTATACCTACTTTATCTTTTGAAACTTCACTAATAATTGAAACGTTTTCTAACATTTTCTCTAATTGTTTTATTCTACCTTCAATTTGAGCTTGTTCGTTACGAGCAGCATCATATTCAGCATTTTCTGACAAATCTCCTAAAGATCTAGCTTCTTTGATAGCTTGAATATTCTCTGGTCTTTTTACGTTTATTAAATTATCTAATTCTTTTTTTAATTCATCCAAACCTTCCTGGGTTAAATATACTGTGTTTTTATTTCCCATATGTGTAATCACCTCATTAAATGTTTAATACAATTTTTAGCCGAATACTAGATTCAACTTGCGATAGTATACCATATTTTTTTTATTTTAGCAATATGCTATTTTTTTATTTTTTATTAGTTATTCTTATGTGTTAACTTTTTACAATAACCTTTTTCTCTTGAAATATTTTTGCTTATTCTTCGCAAATCCTCTGTTGTATAATGATCTGTATTTATAATACTAAAAGGATTTTTAGAGTTTCTAACAAATTCAGTAAGACTCTTTCTAACTCCTTTTAATGCATTTGGATAGTCATCTATATTATTTAACTCATCTTGTATAAAAGAATATAGTTCTAGTTTTTCTATTTCTTTTAATTTTTCGGCATTAATATAAGCAAATCTTCCTCCTGTAATAAAGCCTACAACTACGGTTGCACTTGTTGCTGCTATTATCTGATCAATATTAAGGTTTAATACACTAGTTCCTATTCCTTCTATTATACAGGCAGCTAGTGTTGTAGTTGCTAGTGTCGCTATTATCGTTTTTGCTCCTTTTGTTTCAAAATACATTTTGTCATCTTTTGCTTCTTGTGCTTGCATGGTCATTGCATCAATAACAGTTTTTAAATTTTCTTCGTTTTTTTCATATCCATCATATACTGTACCATCAGCAAATTTTATACTGAAAGTTTCTTCATTATCAATTATTTCAGTTATGTAATGACTTTTATCAGTTCTATTCTTACCAAGATATAACATCTTAATACTTCCTTTCAAAAACAGGAATTTTATTTGTAATTGTATTTATCTTTAAATAAAACTATATTTGTTTTTTCTTTGCTGGTGTTAATTGATAAACTTTTTCTCTTTCAATATTTTGGCTTATTTTTATTAAATCTTTTGTTGTATATTCTTCAGAATGAATTGCACCAAATGGATTATCAAAGTTTTCAACTAATTCTTTAACTTTAGCTCTAACTCCGGTAAATGCATGTGGATAGTCTTCAATTTTATCTAAATCTTCTTTCATTGAATCACGTAAAGTGAATTTTTTAATTTCAGATAATTTTTCTGCGTTAGCAATTATATTTTTTGCTCCAAGTATAGCTCCTATACCTATTGTTACTCCTGTTGCTGTTACTGCACATTCAGGACTTACAGATGGAAATGTGTCACATAAAGCTGTGCCAAGTAATTTAACAGCATATGCACCTACTGCAGTTCCTGCTACTGTTGCAGTAGCATTAAGACCAATACGTCCTTTATAATATCCTTCTAGCTCAGAACCTTCTTCTGCTTGTACTTCCATAACATCACTAACTACTTTTAGATTTTCTTCATTTTTTTCATATCCATCATACACTGTTCCATCAGCAAATTTTATACTGAAAGTTTCTCCACCATCAATTATTGATACAATATATTTATGTTTATCTTCTCTGTTATTACTAAGATATTTCATATCTTCCACTCCCTTCAAAAGTAGGCATATTGTACCACGAATTACTGTTTTTTGCAAGTGATTTCTACTTTTTTATTTCTTCTAAAAATAGTTCATCAGTCATGCCAGCAATAAAATCTATTACTTTTCTTTTTGTTGATGTTTCTTCTAAATACTTTGAATTTTGATTATTTAGAAATATTTTATAGATAATACTATCGATATTATTGCTTTCTATGTCAGATAAATATCTGTTGTATATACTATTCATACCTTTACGATAATATTCTATTTCTTCTTTAGTTAGACTTTTACTATAGATGTTTTCATAATTAAATTTCTTTAAGTCATTTAAGGCGTCATATACTTTTTTGCTCATTGTAATATATGTGTTATTTACACTATTATCAATAATATCTGTTACGATAGTATTTATTATGTCTCTATTATCATTTCCTAAAACTTCAGTAATTGTTTTGGGTAAATCTTCTCTTTTAAATAAACCTAAGTTAATGGCATCTTCTATATCTCTACCAATGTAACCTACTACATCACTAATACGTACAACGCAACCTTCTAAAGTCATAGGACGATTTTTAGCTGATGCTTTTAAATCTTTATATGAATCTTGATATTGTTTTAAAAACTCTTCTTTTGTTTTTTTTGTATCTGGCTCATATTTATTAGATAGTAATTCTCCATTATGACACATTATACCATCTAGTA